>CAMATH010000050.1 GCA_945860955.1 Planctomicrobium piriforme | reverse complement strand
CAGGAAGCGGTTGTCGGTTACCGCTTCCTGACGGGCGCGGCTCTGCGGCTACACCACGTTTTCGCCCATGAATCGCGTGACGATTGGGCGTCACAGGCGGAATTGGAAGGTGGCTCGCACCAGTCGCCAGATCCACTGCGCCGCGGTGCGATGTTCGATATTAAACCGCGCCCGGCCGCGCATGCCGGGGAGTGGAGCGGTGGCATCGTTGGGGAGCGAGATCAGCCCGACAAAAGCGGCGGAGGGGAGACGCTCGTGACCGGCCGCGTCGACCTGGGTGGCGAGCGGGCCGCCGAATTTATTGGAGAGCGCGTCGGGGACCGTGTCGACGTGGCGTTCGGAGATCATCGTGAGTGCCGCTGGCAGTTTCCGATCGGGCTGGAATTCCAGCTTCAACGCAACTTGAGTCTGGTTGGCGACGTCGTTGCGTTGCGATTGCTCGATGAACGCGCGAGCCTCGAACCGGTCGTCGGGAGCGATACTCAACAGATGGGTGCCGGTCTCAATCCAAGCAAGATGGTTCCGACGATCGAGTATCGAACCGCTCCAACGGGCGCTCGACCGATCGCGCCCCTCGGGTGCCGCCGGCCGCTTGGGAGAGGCGATGACCCGGCCGGCGCAGGGCGCGACGATGATCAGTCGATCCTGCTGCGATTCGAGTTCCGTGATCTGCGACTCCAATCGTTCCAGCGTCTCCTCGGCCAGTTTGACCCCCGCCGCCTGATTGAGTTTCCGCTGGATCTTCAATTCGATCTTCTGGGTGTCCCGCGCGGTCCGCAGGCGGGCCAACTGGTCGGCCTGTTCGAAATTCCGCAGCTCCAGCAGCACATCCCCCTCGTCAACACGCTGGCCCGGTTCGACCCGCTGTTCGACCAGCTCGCCGGAAACCTGCGCGTACACTGCACGGAAGTCGTGCGGTTCAACCACAATCGGCAATTCGCTCCGGACGGGAATCGGCACCAGAAAAATCACCCCCGCCACGCTAGCCGCCGCGAGTGCGGTGCAGAGGATTCGGAACGGTCGCATCGAATTTCTCTCCTGACCCTGCAAAGCTCGCCCCGTGTTCCAGCCAATTCGTCCGAGTGCGATGACCGCCGACAGACATCCCCACGCGGTTCCGATTCCACCCAGTCCCCACGGCGACAACACATCGTGCAGCACGAACGCCAGCGAGAACAGCATCCCCCAGCGATAGATCGCAGCGGCGGCGGCGTAAATCGCCAGCCAGCCCCGCCCGGCACCGGGCAGAAACGGATCCGCGGGCGTTTCAACTCCCAGAAACTGTTTCAGACAGAACCGCCCCAGCAGGCGGTCGGACCGCGAACGGAGATTGGGAATCTCCAGCAAGTCGGCGGTCATGTAGTAACCGTCGTACTGCAACAGCGGATTGGCGTTAAACAGAATCGTCGTCAGTGTCGTGACGCAAAACGTGTTGAGCGCCAGAAAGTGAATCAACCCCGAACGCGTTGTCGCCCAGACTGCCAACGCGACCGACGCGATCATCAGTTCCACGTACATGCCGGCGGCACCAATGGCGATCCGCCGCCATTTTTGGGGCAACATCCAAGAATCCGAAACGTCGCAATACAAACTGGGGCTGAAGACCAGAAACGCGACACCGATCTCGTGGCATTCCCCCCCCATCTCTCGGCAGCAGAGGCCATGTCCCAGTTCATGCAGAACCTTCGCGGTTCCCAGGGTCACCCACAACCAGACGAAATTCGAGAGGCCAAAATGCTGGCGGAACAGCGTCCAGTCCTGGGCCAGATCCTGCGACCGGATCGCCAGCAAGAGCCAGCCGGCGAGGATGAGCGCGCAACCCGCCAGCACTCCCGGCGGGCGGAACAGCCAGCCAACCCACGGTTGCAGGCGGTTCAGCAACGGCTCGGCGTTCCAACCCGGCAGACGCAGGAACAGCACGTTGCGAGCCGCCTGCCAGAACTCGCGGCTGCGGGTGGTCGCCGCTCGCAGGGCGAGTGTTTCGGCCTGATCCGGACGGTCGGAGACAACCAGTCCCTGGCGGTGGAATTCCCCGATCAGAGTCTGCAGATCCCAGGGGGTCAGCCGCTGCATTGGGAATTCGCGCAGGAACTCCAACCGGATCCGCTCCAGCGACCGCCGCCCGTCGCACAACGACAGGATGCGGTATTGGGCGGGGTGCAGCCGATGGTATTCGAGCGACAGCGGGTTCTTCACCAGCCAGCACGCTTCTCCCTGAAAGGTCGCACCCCGCACGATCAGATCCCCCCGCATCGCCACCGGACAGGGGCGACCCGGTTTGGCAACCTGCGGTAACTGGGCTGGTTCCATGGGGACGAACGGAAGGGGAGTCCCGTGCGCAAGGCGAGCGCGGGACCGATCTGGAAACGGCGTGACGGGGCGACATACCAAATCCAGGGGAGGGATGTAAACGCCAGGTTTGCGACCCCTTCTGTCGCGGCCCAGGCGAGCGGGGAGCGTTAGCTGCCTGTCTCATTGCAAACGTCAACGATCGACTTATTTTCCCACTTCGCCACTTCCAGGCACAAGTGGCCACCCCTCACTCGGGGACCGGTGTCGTCGGCGGTTGCCAAAGTTCCACGCGGTTTCCCTCGGGATCCATCACCCAGCCAAATTTGCCGTATTCCGAATCTTCAGTTTTGTCGTCGACGGTGCACCCTTCGGCTCGCAGGGCCGCCAGCACCGCGTCCAGATCTTCCACCCGGTAGTTGATCATGAACGGTGCCGGGCTGGGGTCGAGGTACTTTGACGACATATCAAACACGCTCCAGACCGTCGCGCCATCGGGGTTGGGGCGTTCGGGTGTCTGCCACTGAAACGTCGCGCCTCCCCAGCTTTGCACGTCGATTCCCAAGTGCTGGCGGTACCACTCGCGCAGTGCCGGGGCATCTTTCGCCTTGAAGAAGATTCCGCCAATTCCAACGACTCGGGTCATGACTGGGGTCTCACGTGGGAAGTGTAAGGATGCAACTTGGCGACGCGTTGTCGGAATTCGCAGGGGCGCAATAGGGATTGTAGAACGTCTCTACCGTCGCGTCGAATTCGTCTGGCGCGGCGTTGATACCCCGTGTATGTCGTAGTGACGTTGTTGCCGTAGCGGGGGCAGTCTTTTTGGGAAAGACGCAATGTAGCCCGCACTCTCCGAGTGCGCGGCCCAATGTGCGTAGTCCGTCGGTCGACGCACTCGGGGCTGGCGCAACCTCACAAGCGAGCCGTCCGTCGCGAGATGAATTGGACATTGTCAAGGCTTCGCCTCTTCGCCGGGACTCTCGCCATTCCGCGACGCCCCTCGTCGTGTTGTTTTTTAACAGGATGATATTCGGTGTGAGTCCTGGGGCTGCCCCCAGTGCGGTGTTGGGACGATGGAAGCACAGCGGAGGCAGTCTTTCGGAGAAAGATGCCTACATTCACGCGGTCGTGTCCATCAAAACTCGTACTGATCGATATTGTCCTGGTTAAAGACCAGAGGCGGCCCCAGAATCACTTGGTCTTTCAGCACCTGAATCCCTCTCAGCCGGCCGAAGGCCTGTTCCCCGGGGGACAGCTTCTTGTCCGCAAGCGCCTTCGCAGTATGCAGGGTGAGATACCCCAGGTCGGCGGGACTCCACAACACAAACTGCGGAACCGTGCCATCCTTTACGTAGCTCCGCACCGTGGAGGGAAGACTGAGTCCGGTCACATACACTTTGCCGGTCTTTTCCGCCTGCCGGACCGCTTCCGCCGCCCCGGGGAGCGCGACCGACGTAATCCCCCATACCCCCGCCAGATCGGGATGAGCCGTCAGAACGTCCAATGTCATCTGCCGGGCGCGGTTCTGGTTTTCATCGGGAACCAGTGTCTCGATCAGTTCAATCCGGGGATAATTCGTTTCGAGATGTTCCTTCATCACCTTCATCCACGCGTTTTGATTGGGCGACGTCGCCGACCCGGTGACGATCACCGTTTTCCCCTCGCGTCCAATCGCCTCGGCCATCAGATCGACCAGCTTTTCCCCCACCGCTTTCACCGGAGCTTGATTGACAAACACCTCCCGGCCACTGGCAGCCGGGTTGGCGTCCGCGTCCCACGTGAGGGTGATGATCCCCGCGTCTTTGGCTCGTTTGAGGGCAGCGGAGATCACTTCGGGGTCATTCGGCGAAACAGCGATTACGTCGTATCCCAGCGCGATCCATTCATCGATCATTTGGACCTGCAGTTCGACTTTGGCTTCAGAGGGTCCGTCGTACGTCAACTCGATTCCCAGTTCCTGCGCCGCCTCCTCGGCCCCCTTTTTGCATTCGTTGAAGTAATCGATTCCCACGAGCTTGGGCATCATTCCAACACGCAGCTTCTTGCCCGCGCTCCCTCCCGAGGCCCCTTTCCCCGGGGCCAGGGGAGTGGTGGTTTCGACACCGCAGCCCAGCAGGGTCAGCAGCAGACTGGCGGCCAGAAACTGTTTGAAACGGATCATCGGTTGGACTCCCGGGTGTTGAGGGCGAGCCGTTCGTTCAGCGTCGCCACGAAGATCAAAAGCACTCCGACCAGAATCAGTCGGGCATTGGCATTGAGGACGAAACTCATCGAAGTCCCCGGAATTCCCAAACTCTGGTTGCCCCACAGGCGCAACCCGATTTCGAGATTCGCGAGAACACCCAATCCCAGCAACGTTCGCCCCACGCTCCCCGATCCCCCGGTGACGCGGGTTCCCCCCAGCACAACGCAGGCGATGGTCTGGAGTTCCAGCCCCAGCCCCGCATCCGGGACCGCCGCTCCACGCCGGGCTGTAAACCAGACAGCCACCAGGCCGGCGAGAAATCCGTTGAGCGCATACAGCCCCGCTTCGACTTTTCGAACCGGGACGGCGGCGAATTCCGCCCCCCGGCGATTGTCTCCAATCACAAACAGCGCCCGCCCGAAACGGGTTCCATGAATCAACAGCCCCAGGACCACACACGCCACGCACAATAACCCAAGCTGACTGGGAATCCCTGCGATCGTGCTTTGACCGAACTGACCGAATTCCTCTGGAAAACCCGCGATCCGCTCTCCTTCCGACAGCGCCATCGCCAGGCCGGCGTACAAGGCCATCGTCGCCAAAGTCGCCAGCAGCGGGACAATTCCCATTGTCACCAAGAGGCCATTGATCGCTCCAGCGAGCGTTCCTGTGACGACCGCCGCGATCGCCGACGCGACCAGCGGCCAACCGGCACGCTGATTGAGCAACCCCAGCGTCATCCCCGACAACGTCACGATCGATCCCACCGACAGATCGATTCCCCCCGTCAACAGGACCGCCGTCATTCCGAGCGCCAGAATTCCAATCTCGCCCCACGGCCGCCACAGCGACAAGATCGATCGCGCGTTCGGCAGGCGGCTGAAGACCAGCGCGACCGCGAGTGCGAACAGGATCCAGGGAAACAGGTTCGCCACCAGTCGGCGGGCACGTTCGCGACTCATGCGGCGTTCCTCCGTGTGAATCGCTCGACCAGAATCGCCGTCGCCAGCAAGCCCCCAATCACCAGGTCGTACCGGTAGGAGGAAACGCCCCACAGGACCAGACCGTTCTGAACCAGTGCCAGCAAAATCGCCCCCAGCACCGCCCCCCAGGCGGACCCGCGGCCGCCGGTGACGGCCGTCCCACCAATGACAGCGGCGGTGATGGCTTTCAATTCATAGCCGGCCCCCATTGATGACTGCATCGATCCGTTCTGTCCCAGTTCCATCAACCCGGCCAGACCGGCACACAATCCGCCAATCCCAAACGCGGTCATCCACGTGCGGTTCTGGCTGATTCCCACCAACCGGGCGGCTCGCGGATTCGAACCATACGCGAAGTTGTGTCGCCCCGACCGGATCCATCCCATCCAGACGGAAACCGCCCCAGCCGTCATGATCAAGACGTACGCCGCCCCTTGAATTCCGAAAAAGCGGCCCACGGTCAGCGAACGGAAACTCGCGGGGAGGTCGCCAATCACGTTGCCTCCGGTCAGATGCAGCAAAAGCCCGCGGTAAATCGTCATCGCCCCCAATGTGACCACAACCGGGTGAATCCGCCCGATCCGCGACGCCGTCGCGTTGAGGAGTCCCCCGACCAGTCCCGTGACCAAGGCGACCGTCCCTCCGAGCGCGGTTCCCCAAAACGTTCCTCCAGTCGCCCGCATCGCCAGTCCCGCCCCGCCGGCCGCCAGCGCCATCAGCGACCCGACCGAGATGTCGATTCCCCCCGCGATGATCACGGTCGCCGCCCCGACCGACAACAACCCCACGACGGCGACTTTCTCTAACAGCCCCAACAAATTCCCCAGCGTCGCGAACCGCCCGCCAGTGGTGAGCGACAGCACCAGCGCCAGTCCGCCAATGACCGCCAGCAAGCCAACCCGGCTGACTACCTGTGGATCGATGAATCGGCGGCGCGAGCGGACTGCCTGTAACTGCTCGCCCGCCAGCGGAAGTGCCGCTGCGAGGACATTCTCGGCGGTCGCCTCGTCACGCGAGAACAACGCGGCGAGGTGCCCAGTGCGAAAGACCGCGACACGATCGGCATGCGCCAGCACCTCGGGGAGATCGGAACTGATCAACACCACCGCCAGTCCCGTCTCCGCCGACTCGCGAATCAGCTTATGAATCTCCCCTTTCGCCCCGACATCGACTCCCCGGGTCGGTTCATCCAAAAGCAGCACTTTTGGGTCGGCCAATTGCCAACGACCAAAAACCACTTTTTGCTGGTTGCCACCCGAAAGCTGCTGAATCGGTTGCTCGATCGACTGCGACTTGACGGCGAGCGCCGCGATCGTCGCTTCGCTCGCCGACCGTTCGTCGCGCCGTGAGAGAAACAGCCCGCGAACGAACCGCGTCAGGGAGGCGATCGTGAGATTCACCCGGATGGGGAGTGTGGGAAACACTCCCTGCCTCAATCGGTCTTCCGGCACATACGCCAGCCCGACGCGAACGGCATCGGTGGGAGTGCGAATCGTGACCGTGCGCTCGTCAATCGCGATCGTGCCGGCGGACAATGCCCGCAATCCAAACAATCCCTGCGCCCATTCACTCCGTCCCGCACCGACGAGACCATAGATTCCCAACACCTCTCCGCCTCGCACCGCGAGCGAGATGTCTTCGAATCGTCCATCCGAATCGGTCGCCCCATCAACCTGAAGTCGCACCGGCCCACGGGAGGCAGAGGCCGTGTGGAGGACCAGAGTTGTCTCCCGTCCCACCATCGCTTTCACGATTCCCGCGTGATCGATCGCGGTCGCCTGACCGGTCCAGGCGACCTGCCCGTCGCGCAGGACCGTGACCCGGTCTGCCAGCCGAGCGATCTCTTCGAAACGATGCGAGATGTAGACAATCCCCGCGCCGTCCGCTTTCAAACGGGCGATCTGCTGAAACAACCATTCACTTTCCGCTCGCGAGAGCGAACTGGTTGGTTCATCCAGCAGCACGATTCGCGACCGTCGGGTGACTGCCGCCGCAATCTGAATCATTTGTCGCCGGGCGACCGTCAAGGAGCCCGCCGGCGCGAGGACATCGATCGGTTCTCCCATTGTCGCGACGGCGGCGCGGGCCGAGTGGTCCACCTCTCGCCAGCGGACCCAGCCCGCGGGGCCGGTCGGCAGTCCATGTGCCAGCGCCATGGTTTCGGCGACGGAGAGGGACTCGAAGACGTCCGGCTCCTGATGCACGACGGCTATCCCCCGTCGCCGGGCTGCGACAGGGCTTTCGAGCGTGGTCGGCTGACCGTCGAGCAGAATTTCCCCGGAGTCGGGAGCGAGGAGTCCGGAGACCAGATTGATCAGCGTGCTTTTGCCCGCGCCGTTCTCTCCCACAAGCGCGTGGACTTCGCCGGGCAGCAAGTCAAAACAGACGGTGTCGAGCGCAGTCGCCCCTCCGAATCGACGGGTGATGTTTTGAAGTCGCAACAGCGGCGGCATGCGCGAGAACTCTCGAGTGCGCTTCGGGGAGTTTTCGATGAACCGTTCTCAGACGGACGAGGGACTGTCGCCCCTGTTCGATTCCGATGTCGTATCGCTCAGCCCCGTTCGTATTTGGGGATCGGTGGCTCGGGGACTTCGACCAGCAGCCGCTCGATCACATCCTCGGACCGCATATTCTCGGCTTGCGCCTGGAAGTTGGTCGACAGGCGGTGTCGCAAGACAGGGACGGCGACCCGCCGAACGTCTTTGACGGAGATACTGGGCCGGCCATCCATGGCGGCGACGGCGCGAGCCCCGGCGATCAGGTATTGGCCGGCACGCGGCCCCGCCCCCCAGTCGACCAGTTCTTTGACGAACGCGGGAGCCGAGGGATCTCCCGGACGGGTCGCCCGCACCAGTCGCGCGACGTAGTTGATCGTGAGCGGCGTTGCCTGGATCTGGTTGATCTGCTTTTGCAGAAACTGAATCGCTTTGGCGGATAGCACCTTGCGAATCTCGGGCTTCTCGGCATTGCTGGTCGCGCTCAGGATCTTCTCTTCCTCTGCCAGCGAGGGGTAGTCGACCTTGATGTTGAACATGAACCGGTCGAGCTGCGCTTCGGGCAGCGGGTAGGTTCCTTCCTGCTCGATCGGGTTTTGCGTGGCGATGACAAAGAACGGATCGGGGAGCGGGTAGGTGGTCTGCCCGATCGTCACCTCATGTTCCTGCATCGACTGCAACAGGGCCGCCTGGGTTTTCGGCGGGGTCCGGTTGATTTCGTCGGCCAAGAGAATATTGGTGAAGACCGGCCCTTCGACAAATCGGAAGTTGCGGCCCCCGGTTTCGGTCTCTTCCAGCACCGTGGTTCCGGTGATGTCCGAGGGCATCAGGTCGGGGGTGAATTGGATCCGCTTGAACTTCACATCGAGAATTCGGGCGATCGTACTGACCAGAAGCGTCTTTGCCAGCCCGGGCACGCCGACCAGCAGGCAGTGTCCCCCGGTGAAAATGGCGGCGAGAATCTGCTCGATCACCACATCCTGCCCGATGATGACCTTGTGCAACTCCTCGGTCATCAAATCGCGATGTTTGCGGAACTTTTCCAGGAACTCGTCGAAATCACGCTGTTCGGCAGCCAAGGGAATTCGGCCCACAAGTGACGGTGTCGGGAGGGGATCCGGAGCGAAGCGACCATTCTACGGCAGCCAACCCGCCCGTGCCAGTTTCGCTGATTCGCGGTCGGCGAATGCCAATACGTGACGGGAATTTTCTCTCGATCGTAGGCAGTTTGGGATTCCACGTCGGTTTGTTGTTGACCATCGCGCCGACAGCACTTGAGTGCCCATTCCCCCCCGGTTACGATCGGTTTCCGGGTTTGGCCCTCATGACAGAACGGGAATCGGCGTGTTGACACTCCGCTACGAATTGCAGGAGCAGTTGTGGGCGAACGCCCAGGGAACCGCCTACCGCGCGGTCGACCAAAAAACAAATACGCCCGTGGAATTGCGGTTTCCCCGGACTGAAGACGAGTTGCAGTGGCGCGCTGTGTTACGCCGCTTAAGAATGGTGCGGTTGGTGGAATCAGCATTCGCCCGGCGGCTGTTGACGTTGGAATGGGAGACCGCGCGTCCGTTTTATGTCGTCGCGCCCCCACCCCGATTCACCCTGGACGGCCTGTTTGATTTTCGGCATTCGATGGCCGTCGACGACACCGTGCGGGTCATTCACGCGGTCGCGGGGGCGCTGGTGCCGGCGCATCGAATAGGACTTAGTCATGGGCGGTTGACAGCCGGGAATCTCGGTTGGTCGGGACCGCTCGACGATGCGACGGCGTTTTGTGTTTTGGACTACACCATCTGTCCGGACGATTTCCGGAATGACACGGCGGTCGACATTCTGCAATTGTTCGAGTTGTGGAGCCGGCTGATTGGAACCACCGGCGTGCCGCTGGAAAAAGTCCCCCCGGGGATGGATCGGCTCTATCAGCAGATGGGATCCGCCGATCCTTCCGACCGACCGTCGGCTGACACCATCCGCACGTATCTGGGGGACTGGCTGAAGCTCAATTCGACCATCATTCTCAACCCGGCGGCACAGCCGGGGACAGTCGTCGCGACTCCGCCGGCAAAATCCCATTCGCCCGACGCGTTCAGTGAAACTCTCCCCGGTCCGGTCAGCTTCGCCGAATTGCAGCAATCGGAGAATCCGGTGGAATTCTCGGGGAACGATCCCTCGATTGCGGCGCACGGCATTGGTTCCACAACGACGGGGGATCTTCACTCGCAGCACACGTTGATTGGATCGAAAGAGCGATTGGAAGAGGAGTTTCCGGGGACGAAGGGGCGCCACGCGAATTCCAGTCCGCACTTTGACGAAGAGTCATTTCCGCAACAGGGTGCCAGCGGTTTTGGCTCAGGAGTAGAACCGACGACACTGGGCCGGTTTCGCCTGCTGGAGAAGCTGGGTGAAGGGGGGATGGGGACGGTTTGGAAAGGGGAGGATCCGGTCGACGGGCGGATTGTCGCGATCAAGATTCTGCGCGCCGACCGGGCCCGCGACGCGATGATGCTGAAGCGGTTCCATCGCGAGGCGCGGATGCTCGCCGAGGTGAACAACCCCTACGTCGCCAACATGCTGGAAGTGAACGCCGACGGAAACACCCACTACTTCGTGATGGAATTCGTCGACGGTCGGAACCTGCTCGATTTCATTCGCGAACGGGGGCGGTTGTCGGAGCGGGAGTCGGCTTCGATCACCGCCGACGTCGCACGCGCTCTTCTGGAAGCTCACGAACGGGGGATCGTTCATCGCGATCTCAAGCCCGAAAACATTCTCATCCGCCGCGAGGAGCCGGACGTCCCTTCTCCCGAGTTTCCGCGGGTGAAGCTGACCGATTTCGGACTCGCCCGGCACGTGAACGAGACCGAATCGATGCTACTGACGGCGGCCGGTGCGGTACTGGGGACGCCACTCTATTTCTCTCCCGAACAATGTTCCGGCTCGGGTCACGTCGACGTACGAGCCGACGTGTACTCGCTGGGGGCGACGCTGTATCACACGCTGGTGGGACGACCGCCATTCGACTCAACATCGATCCTGGGACTTGTCAACAAGCACCTGAACGAACCCGCGCCGCGCGTTCGCACCCAGGTTCCAGAACTCTCGGACGCCGTCGAAGAGATTGTCGCAAAGTGCCTGCAAAAAAGTCCCGAATCGCGGTATGAGAACGCGTCGAGTCTGCTCGACGATCTTGACCGGTTGCTGCGTGGTGAACCGACCCGCATCGCCGCCCATCCTCAACTTCCAACCGCCGACGCCCGCCACGTCCTTGCTTACGATTTCACCTGGGAACTTAAAAGTTCGCCTGAGTCGTTGTGGCCGCATGTTTCGAACACCGAGCGACTCAACCGCGCGATCGGGCTGCCGGCGATCGATTACTCCGCCCAGCCGGAGTCGGCGGGAGGAGTGAAGCGGTTCGCACAGTTTCGCAAGATGGGAATGAACATTGCCTGGCGCGAACATCCGTTCGAATGGATCGAAGGACGCCGACTGGGGGTCTTTCGCGAGTTTCATCAGGGGCCTTGGAAATGGTTCACGAGTGTGGTCGAGATGATTCCCCGCACAGGTGGAGGGACCACGCTGACCCATCGCATTCGACTCCTCCCCGCCAATCTGGTGGGAAAAGTCGCCGCCCAGATTGAAGTGGGGTCGAAAACCAAAAAGGCGCTCGACAAAGTGTATCAGCGGATCGACACCGTACTTTCGGGAGGACTCGGGAGTCTCGCCGACCCGTTCGAGGCGGCTCATGATTTGCCCGCCGAGGTGAATCGCAAGCTTGAAGAGCGGTTGCAGCGGGTGATCGCCCGGGGCGCCGACCCGTTCGTCGTCGAACGTCTGGGGGAGTTTCTGGCGACCGCTCCCGCGCAGGAGTTGAGTCGCATCCGGCCACTCGCGCTGGCCAATCGCCTCTCACTCGACGAACGGCAGTTACTCACCGCGTGTCTGATCGGCGCGCGTGAGGGACTGCTGACCATGTTGTGGGACATTGTCTGTCCGATTTGCCGCATTCCGTCGCAGGTGAAAGACTCGCTCAAGACGATTCGCGAGCATGGGGAATGCGAGGCGTGCCAAGCGGATTTTGAACTTGATTTCGCGAATTCGATTGAATTGATTTTTCGCATTTCGTCGGAGATACAGGATGTTGAAACGGGGATGTACTGCATTGGCGGGCCGGCCCACTCGCCGCACGTGGTGGCGCAGGTGCGACTCGCGCCGGGGGAACGCTTTCTGCTCGACTTGAGTCTGGCGGAGGGGGCGTATCGACTGCGGGGACCGCAATTGCCATACGTCGTGGAGTTTCGGGTCGTCCCCCAGGCTCACGCGACGCGCTGGGAACTGGCCCTCGCCCGGGGTCCCGAGCCGGAACTCCCCCGGCAGTTAAAACCAGGCGGGCAACTCTTCGTATTGTCCAATGACGCGCCCCATGAAGTGGTCGCCCGGGTGGAACGGACCGCGAGTCGTTCCGACGCCTGCACGGCGGCCCGAGCGGCGGCGACCCCCATCTTTCGCGAGTTGTTTCCCAACGAGTGTCTCGCGCCGGAACAATTGGTGCATGTGCAGCAGGTGACGCTGTTGTCCACCTGCCTGAAACATGCGGGCGGGTTGTATTTCGAGCTGGGAGACTCGGCGGCGTTCGGCCGACTGCACGCCCACTTCCGCGAACTCGACGAGATCATCCGCCGGGAGGGCGGGTCGCTGATCAAGACGGTGGGAGAAGGGGTGCGGGCGGTATTCACCGAACCGGTGATGGCGATGCGGGCCGCGCTCGCGATGCGGGCGCTGAATGAGCCGGCGTTGCGGGTGTCGGTGCATAAGGGATCGGCCCTGGTCGCGACGATCAACGACCATCTCGACTACTTTGGATCAACAGTGAGTATCGCCGAACGGCTACTGGAGGCGGCCGACGAGCGTCCCGACAGTGACCGCCCGCGGGTGTTTGTCTCGGACGTGGTGGGAGACAACGGCAACGTGGTCGCCGCCGCTCGGCAAGCGGGCGCGCGACTGCATCCCCGTCCGCAACCATTGGCGTTTGACGAGTTCGCCACGAGCCAGCCGGGGACGACGCCGCGTGCGTCTCCGGTGTATGTGCTCGAATTGACCCAGTGATCTCAACGGGTTTCGGAAAGAGCGGGGTTGCCCTCCAGATGACCTGGAACGGTTCATGACGACAGACGGGCCACGGCGGTGGAATATCTCTTTGCTGCCGAAAGGGAAAACGGGGGATCCGCCAATCGCGATTCACCTCACTGCCGTACTCCAAGGATCTATCCCGCCAAACCAGAATGCCGACTGGCGACCGGCGGAAATATCTGCCATAGTCGGGTCTCGGGCGCAAGTCTCAACAGAGTCCCGACGCGAGGGCGTGGAGTTGGGGCTTGCGGTTCTTGTGAATGTCTCCTTTTGGCCGCCATGTCGACTTCTTCAACGGTTTCCGCCACTTCACCCCGTCGCGCGCTGGTCAGTGTCAGCGACAAACATGGATTGCTCCCCTT
The DNA here is from genome assembly GCA_945860955.1 of Planctomicrobium piriforme. GTDB lineage: Bacteria > Planctomycetota > Planctomycetia > Planctomycetales > Planctomycetaceae > UBA10511. The sequence goes on along the minus strand of CAMATH010000050.1, from coordinate 41,899 downwards.
CATCTCGGGTTTGAACGAACTGGGATTTGAAGTCGTTTCAACCGGTGGGACTCGCCGGTTCCTGCTGGAGCAGGGGCTGCCCGTCGTCGACATTTCGGAGTACACCGGCTTTCCCGAAATGATGGATGGCCGAGTGAAGACGCTGCATCCCCGCGTGCATGGGGGGTTGTTGGGAAGGCCGACACTGCCGGCCGACGCACAAGCGATGCGCGAACACGGGATTCTGCCGTTCGAAATCGTGGTGTGTAACCTCTACCCGTTCGAAGCGACCGTCGCCCGCCCCGATTGCTCATGGCATGACGCGGTCGAAAACATCGACATCGGGGGGCCGAGCATGATCCGCTCGGCGGCGAAAAACCACGAATTTGTCGCGGTGGTCACCTCCCCGGGTCAATACGACACGGTCCTGGAGGCCCTGCGCACGAACACGCTCACCACGGATCTGCGAAAGCGACTGGCGGCTGCCGCGTTCGAAACCACCGCGCGTTATGACCGCGCGATCGCGAATTACGTCGAACGCGCGTGCCACCCCAACGAGACGTTTCCCCACACCATGGCACCGCTGTTCATCCGCCGGGGGGAACAGTTGCGGTATGGCGAGAATCCCCAGCAACTCGCGGCATTCTACGTCGAACCGAACCCGGCGGCCGGAACGCTGGCGACCGCCGAGCAGATTCATGGGAAAGAACTGTCGTACAACAACCTGCTCGATCTCGACGCGGCGCTGCAGCTTGTGCGGGAATTCCGCGAGCCGGCCGCCGTGGTGCTAAAGCACAACAATCCGTGTGGTGCCGCGATCGCCAGCGACTTGTCTGACGCGTTCGACCGGGCCTATGCGGGGGATCCGGTCAGCGCATTTGGATCCATTCTGGGATTCAATCGGCCGGTGGATCTGGCGACAGCCGAGCTGCTCTGCGTTCCCGATCGATTCGTCGAGGCGATTATCGCTCCCGCGTTTGAACACTCGGCACTGGAAGCGTTGACGACGCGGCCGAAGTGGAAGGCCAATGTGCGGTTGCTGACCTGCCATGGACTGCGAGAAGAGCGGCCGCGCATGTGGGACTATCGTCGGGTTTCCGGAGGGCTTTTGGTTCAGCAGGCGGACGATGTCGCGGATCCCGAAACCGAATGGAAGGTTGTCACCGACCGGGCACCGACGGAACAGGAGTGGATCGACCTGCGGTTCTCGTGGAAGGTGTGCAAGCACGTGAAATCGAACGCGATCGTCTTCGCAAAAGAGGGCGCGGTTCTGGGGGTCGGGGCGGGCCAGATGAGCCGGGTCGATTCGGTGATGATCGCGTCGCGCAAGTCGGAAGGTCGGAGCGCCGGTGCCGTGGTGGCATCCGACGCGTTTTTCCCGTTTCGCGACGGACTGGTATTGTCTGCCCAGGCGGGGGTTCGCGCCGCGATCCAGCCGGGGGGCAGCCGCAACGACGCCGACGTCATCGCGGCCTGCAATGAACTGGGAGTCGCGATGGTGTTCACGGGCCGCAGGCATTTTCGACACTGATTTTGCGATCCCTCCATGTTTCAGGCCGGGCAGGAATGCCCGCGAGAACGCCGGGATTGGAAAGTCGCGGCACGAGGCTGCCCCGTGGTTGTTGAGACGATCCTTTCGATCGAACTCCCATGAGAATGGTTTTCGGACCCGAGAGCGAGGAATCCCCATGCGTCTGCATTTCGAAATCGAACTCAACGCGCCCCGCGACGACGTCTGGGGGGCGTTCCACAATCTCGCGAATCTTCCGCGGTGGCAGCCCACGTTTGTGAGTTTCGAGCCTCTTTCAGGAAGGCCCGGGGAACCGGGGGCGACGTCGAAGTTGGTTTACATCGAGAACGGCCGAACCATTGAGATGATCGAGACGGTGGAAACCCGGCGGGAACGGGCGGAGTTTTCAGGACGCTACGTCACCAGCCACGGCACCAACTCGATCCAAAATCGCTTCGACGAAAAGTCTCGTGACCAGACTTTGTGGACCGTCGATGTGGATTTTGAGTTCAGGGGGTTGCTGATGCGCGTGATGGGGCTGTTTATTGGAGGGATGATCCGCAGACGGCTGCTGACCGACCTGACCCGATTCAAGGACAAGCTGGAGGCTGGCGAATTGGAGATCCGCCCGGTTCGTTGATCGCTCGACACCAGAAACAGTTGATTCACCTGCAGGTCACCACCTGGATCGCACATCATGGAATCACAACGCAAACCGGCGGATGACGATGCCGGCCAGCTCGACGAGCTGTTGCAGCCGCTCCATCCCGGACGTGCGAATTTCTACGCCGGTGTCATCCTGGTCGTGATCCTCGAGTTGTTGGCGATCGGGATTGGTTGGGGCTGTTACCACAACAGCGCGAGGTACGGCTGGAGACGAATGCCGCTCTATCACGCCAACAACTGGAATTGGGTCGCTGCCGGTTTTGTCATGCTCGTGGGCTTCGTTTTCGCGTGGCTCGGGTGGGTGACTTACATCCGGATTCGTGGACTTATCGGATTTCATGTCGATCTCCATCAGGAAGGACTGTACGTCCACCGCCGTGAGGGGGATGCCACGTTTCTGTGGACGCGGATCGCGAGTGTCCGCGAGACGATCGTTGTCGAAAACCTGCCGATTCTCTCGGGACAATTGCAAAAACTCGGTCCCACCGTGAAGAGTCGCTCGTTTTTGGTGCGGCGTGATGACGGAGTCTGTTTTGGGTTTACCCACGATGACCTCCGGCATTCCGACTGGCTGGGGGAACAGCTCCGCAGCTTGTGTGACGACTATGGATTCGAATGGACGGTAGTTGAGAGTCGGCACTGAAGACGGTCGGCCAGCAACAGATCTTTATGCCGTGCGCGGCACGAATTGAGAAATTTCTCGCCCAAGACCCCTGCCCCCTTGCGGGGCGGGTGAATCCGATCGAAGGCTAACACCCTTCCGGCAAAGGGCGAAGACCCCTTGCCGGCTCGTCCGGCAGGTGAATCAGATCTGCGCTCAGATGCGTGACAATCGCGTTGTTTTGCATCACCGCCACATTGGTCCGTCAAGTGTTCTACCCCGAGGGGGTTTTAGAGCAAATCCCAGGGTTGGTCGAGCATAGCGAGATCTACCCTGGGTCACGCGACGGGCAGCTACCTACCCTGAAAGGGTTGCATCCTGGGCGAATGGGAGAAACGAACTGTCAATTGTTTGATTGACTCGTTTCGGCAATCGACGCGCTTGTTCTAGAAGTTCTTACCGTCGAACAGCATACACCCGCACACTCATCGCGTAGGCGTTCACATCGTGGTTCTTCAGCATGTCCCAACCGGGAACGTGGGCCGTCGGGGCTGTGGAACAACAACCGGAATCGACCACGGTCAGCCCCGAGTCCGACGTCATCGCGGGCGAACAGCAGCCCGCCTGGTTCTCCACCTGGGTGTACGCATTGAGGTCGGCACCCGTGTCGACGACCGCGACCTCATCGAAACCGGCCGCCTTCAAACCAGCCTCATAGTCCGCGACCAGAATCGCGCCGGCAACGCATCCCACATACGCCATCAGATCCCGGGCGAGATCCTCCGGCAGAGGCTGCTTGAGCGCAATATCGCTGGCTGCCAGACGCCCCCCCGGTTTCAACACCCTCGCGATCTCGCGAAAGACCGCTGGCTTGTCGGTGGCGAGATTGATCACACAGTTGCTGATCACGCAATCAACCGACGCGTCAAGGAGCGGCAGCCGGTCGATTTGAGCCAGGTGAAAATCGACATTGGAAAGCGGTTTCCCCTGGTCCGCCGTCGTGGCGTTCTTTCGGGCGAGTTCGACCATTTCGGGGGTCATGTCGATCCCAATCGCCTTCCCGCTCGGCCCAACCTTCCGAGCCGCCAGGAACACATCCAACCCGCCCCCACTTCCCAAATCGACAACCACCTCACCGGGCCGCAGTGACGCGAACGCGGTGGGATTGCCGCACGAAAGCCCCAGATTCGACTCCGCCGGGATTGAAGCGAGTTCTTCCGCAGAATAGCCAAACGCCTCGGCGACCCCGCGCACCCCCTCGTTACGAGAAGAGAGTCCGCTCGCCGCCGCCTGCCCGTACTTCTCGCGTACAATCCGTTCAATTCCCGCTGTCGACATGCTGCTTCCGTCTCGTTTGTCTGTTGTCGGAAACCCACGGGTGAGGATGTTCCTTGCCTCACCCGCGGGACGTGTTGGGATCGCCGACATGGCACGACGTCGCCACCGCCGGCACAAACGCGTGTTCAGTGTGGCTGACTGACACCCTTGGTCGCGACGCCACATATCAACCGTTGGCCTTGACTAGAATGGCATCCATCTCGGCGGCCGTGAATGCCCGCACCGTACTGGTTTGGACATTGCCCAGCGACGTGACGTGCAGCAGAAACGCGGCGGCGGTTTCATCGTCCGCGGCTTCGAAAATCAAGACCCCGTCGTGGTCCCCCAGCGTCCAGAAGATGTTGGTGATCTTGACGCCCCGTTTTTTGGCGGCCGCCTTGAGAGCCGCGGCTCGTTTTGTGGTCTCGTCGATCCCCTGCAGTCCTTGGGCGGTGAAAATGATGGTGCTGATGAACGTGGCCATGTGCGAAATCCCTGGGAGATGAAAACATCGGGCGACGGGTGCGATCTTATCGTGATCGACAGAATCGAGGTAGGATCGGTCGGTTTCGAAGGGTTTTGTGTCACCGGAACCGAGTTTCCGCACAGACCTTGTGAAATCCCGTCTGAACGTTTGATCTCCACCGTTCTTGAGCCGTTGTCAGCGCAGGGGCGACACGATACAATCCGCGATTCGCCCCACACCGAGTTCCTTCCATGTTCGAGAGCATCACAAAAGGACTTGAAGGCGCCCTGTCGTTTCTTCGCGGTCAGACGAAGCTGACCGAAAAGAACATCCGGGAGGCGCTTCAGGCCGTCCGTCAGTCGCTGCTGGAAGCCGACGTCAATTACGACGTCGCCCAGTCGTTCTGCGATCGGGTTGCGCGCGTCGCGGTCGGGACCGAAGTTCTTGATTCCCTAAAGCCGTTCGAGCAGTTCGTCGGCGTGGTCCACCGTGAACTGATCCAGTTGATGGGTCCGGTCGATCACACGTTGAATCTGGCAAAGGGGCAGGTCGGCGTTATCATGATGTGCGGTTTGCAGGGGAGTGGAAAAACCACAACTTGTGGCAAACTGGCCAAAATGCTGCAAGGGGAGGGATGGCGTCCCCTGCTGGTGGCCGCCGACTTGCAGCGACCGGCCGCCATTGATCAGTTAAGAATCATCGGCGAGCAGCTTGGGGTTCCGGTGTACACCGAACCTCCCACGTCGAACCCGGTCAAGGTGTGTCAGAACGGGGTCGCTCTGGCCCGAAAGCAGGGGGATGTCGACGTCGTCATTCTCGACACCGCGGGCCGGCTGCACATCGACGACGAGTTGATGCAGGAATTGAAGCAGATCGACCGCACCGTCGAGCCGGACCAGGTGCTGCTGGTTTGCGACGCAATGACCGGGCAAGACGCGGTCAATTCGGCGAAGGTGTTCAACGCCGCACTGGAATTGAACGGCGTCGTGTTGACCAAACTCGATGGCGACGCCCGGGGCGGGGCGGCGTTGTCGGTAAAGTCGGTCACCGGAGTGCCGATCAAGTACATCGGCGTGGGGGAACAGCTCGACAAGCTCGAAATGTTCCATCCCGATCGGATGGCGAGCCGGATTCTGGGCATGGGCGACGTGCTGACGCTGTTTGAAAAAGCACAGCAGCACTTCGACGCCGAACAGATGGCGGCCCAGCAGGAGAAACTCCGCAAGGGCAAATTCACGCTGACTGACTTCCGCAATCAAATGCAGCAAGTCAAGAAGCTCGGTTCGTTTTCGTCGATCATGAAGATGATCCCAGGGATGGGGCGCATCTCGGAGATGATGAACGACGCCGACATGGATCCTGAGCAGGATCTGGGGAAGATCGAAGCGATCATCAGCTCGATGACGGAAGCGGAGCGGGAAAATCCCGAGATCATCGACATCAGTCGGCGTCGGCGCATCGCCGCCGGCAGCGGTACCGAACCGTCGATGATCAACAAGCTGCTCAAAGAGTTTACCAACGCGCAGAAGATGATGCAGAACATGGCTGGCCAGAGCCACCTCGACCGCTTGCGGTCGTTGCAGCAGATGGCCAGTATGGGGGCGTTCGACCCGGGAGCCGAGGTTTCGTTCGGCAAAAACCGCAGCGCCCGAGCCGAGATTGATAAAGAAAAGAAGAAGCGCCAGCGGAAAGATGCCAAAAAGCAGCGGAAGAAAAACCGCCGTTGATTTTGGGCAGATTCCCCACGCGTGACACCGATTCGTAGCCCCAACCAGTCCCTGACAACAACCAGACAGTCGTTCCGTTTTTTGAACTGAGGAGTCAGTCTTCGTGGCTGTTCGTATTCGCATGAGACTTCATGGTCGGAAGCACCGGCCATTCTTCCGCATCTGCGTCATCGATCGTCAAAAGGCCCGTGACGGGCTGCCGATCGAGGAAGTGGGGACTTACGACCCGATGGTTCGCGACAAGGCGGCCCGGGTGAAACTCGACATGGAACGGGTGGACTTCTGGATTTCGAAGGGCGCGCTCCCCAGCGATCGCGTCGCGACGCTGATCAAGAAGATCAAGGCGAATGACTTCGGGTCGGCGAAGCCGGCACCGGAGCGCGTCGCTCCCAAGCCGTTGCCGGTCGAGACCCCCGCTGCGGAAGGTGAGGCTGCCGCCGAGCCTGACGCCGAAGGTTGATCGCTCAACCTGCCAGGCGCTCAACGCTGCGGGCGTAGGTTCCTAAAACCACGGTCCTCGATCCGCCAGCGGAGCGTCGCACTTGTTGAGTCGCATCCATGCGTTTTGACTTGTTGACGTTGTTTCCCGATCTATTCGAAAGCTATTTGCAGCAAAGTTTGCTGAAAAAAGCGATCGATCGGGGACTGGTGGAAATTCATCGCTGGAATTTTCGCGACTGGGCGACCGGTCGACACCAGTCCGTTGACGATAAACCGTACGGCGGCGGACCGGGGATGCTGATCCGCTGTCAGCCGGTGTTCGATTGTGTGGAACATGTGCAATGCCAGGGGGCTGCTCCCGGCCGATTGATCATGCTGACCCCCGCAGGTCAGACGCTCGACCAGAGACTGGTGGAGTCGTTGTCCCACGAATCACGGTTTGTGTTGTTGTGTGGTCGCTACGAAGGATTTGACGATCGGATTCGCCAGGGATTGGCTCCTTTGGAGATTTCGATCGGAGATTACATCACCAACGGTGGCGAAGTGCCGGCGATGGTGTTGATTGAGACATTGATTCGACTTGTGCCGGGCGTGCTGGGGGATGAAACCAGCAGTCAGTACGAGTCGTTCGCTGAATCGGGTGTGTTGGAATATCCCCAATTCACTCGCCCCCGCGAGTTTCGCGGGATGACGGTTCCCGATGTGTTGTTGAACGGAAACCACGCCGAAATCGCCCACTGGCGGTCCGCCGCCAGTTTGTCTCGCACCCGCGAACGTCGCGGACCAGACACCCCCCTTGCAGATGAGAGAAAGGAACCGGGAGCATGTCCCTGAGAGCTGTTGAGTTGCTGAACAAGGTTGAGGCGTCCAGCAAGCGCGCCGAGCCATTGAAGTTCGAAATTGGTGATACGGTCAACATCCACACCCGTATTCTGGAAGGCGACAAAGAACGCATCCAGATTTTCACCGGGGTCGTGATCGCCCAGCGCGGTGGTGGAACCCGCGAAACGTTCACCGTCCGGCGCATCGTCGCCGGTGAAGGGGTCGAACGGACCTTCCCGATGCACTCCCCCAAGATTTCGAAGCTCGAAGTCGTGCGGCACGGTAAGGTCCGCCGGGCGAAGCTGTTCTTCCTGCGTGATCGCGTCGGCAAGAAGACCCGGCTGGTCGAACGCCGCGCCACGAAGAAAGACACTCCCGAAGTCCCTGCTTCGTAATTGTACAAAACAGAGCCGCGCCCGTCAGGAAGCGATTACCGGCGATCGCTTCCCCACGGTCGTGGCTCTGCGGAGGAACCTCTTGCGTTCGGCCCGGGGGCAAGTCATGTGGTGGCGCAGCCTGCAAGACTTGATCCGGCGGTGGTTTTTGAAGGGCGGAACCGCGGAGATTGGCTGGCTCGCGGGGCGGTTAGGTAACGCCGGGGAGCGACTTGCCGCAAAACATCTCCGCTCCTTGGGGCTGCGCATTCTCTTCCGAAGCTACCGGACGCCTTTGGGCGAAATCGACCTGATCGCGCGGGACGGGAACACGGTGGTGTTCGTTGAAGTCAAAACCCGGCGTGGAACGTGGACCGGCCCCCCCGCCGATGCCGTCGATGACGCCAAACAAAAGCAACTCACCCGGCTCGCGCTCAGTTTTCTCAAGCACTATCAGTTACTGAATCATCGGGCGAGATTCGACGTGGTGGCGATCGTCTGGCCCAAAGAAAACGTGGCTCCGCAGATCACCTACTACCGCGCGGCATTCGAAGCACGCGGCGAGGGACAAATGTTCTCGTAGGAGACTGCCCCGACACGTGTGGAGGCTTGTGCCAAGGTCGGAACTTTATTCAGTGACGCTATTGGGGTACTTCGCGGCCGATGGCCGCAGGCCCGACTGGACCCCCGCGCTGGTCTGATTGACCGACTGTTCCATGATCCGCCGAGGCTCGGCGCGCTGCTGATCAAAGCCACGCGGCCGCTCGATCGCGGGACCCGCGTCATGGTCTGGCGACGGATCGTGAACTTCGTACGACCGTCGCTCGACATCAGGTCGGTTGTACCCAACGGTTGGCAGCCGCGTTCGTTGTGACGAGACGCACCCCGCCAGGGACACCGCGCACAGCACCGCAAGCAGTTTTGGAATTGTCCGTCTCATCGAATCCATCCTTCCTTTGCGACCCGTCCCGGGCCATCTCGTCGGCCTCCCATCATATTTCGTCTGGCGATTCGAGAATAGATCGAATCGCAGCTCGCTCGGCTGGGAGGGTGCATTGCATCCACCGATGGATGCCTGTTCTATCGAATGGGTGACGCGTCTGCCGTGATTTTCATCAGCCACCATCGGTACCACTTGCCGGTTCGAAATGGAAGAGAATTCGTGAGAAATCCCCGAACCCGGCAAACCTTGCGCAAACCCCCAACTTCAATTCCACAGATTGAAGTTCCCCAGTCGGCACTTGCTGGCTACAGTGACCGGAACCGCCACCAGCCCAACGCGAAGAAAACGGCGGCAAACGCGAGCAGCATTCCGCAGCTCTGTGCCACCTGTTGAAAATCCGGGTACTGTTTCGTGAGAAGCTGATCGTAGGCGATCAACGACCACGCGTGCGGCGTCACCAGGCCGAGCTTCTGCATCAGCGGCGGTTGCCATTGGCGGGGCATCATACAGCCACTGAGACCCGCCATGGTGAGTACCAGAAAGTTGCCGTACGCCGACACCTGCGCGTCGGTTCGGGCAGTGGTCGCGACGAGCAGGCCCAAGCCGACGGCGGACATTGAGGTGCAAACGATGACTGGCAGCAGCACCCACGGCTGCACGCCCCACGACATCGAGAAGAACACCCGGCCGGCAATGAACAGCAGAATTGTCTGGATGACCGAAACGAGCAGAAAGGGAACGGTCTTGCCAATGATCGTCGCCGCCTGGGTCGCGGGAGACATCCTCAGCCGGTTCAGCGTACCAAGATCCCGTTCCTCGATCATCGACCGCGCCATCAACATCACGATGAAGAAGACAAACATCACCGTGTACGACGGGACAATGATCTGGTAGACGAAATTTGATTCGTTGATGGGGGACTTCTGCTCGCCAATCCGATCCGCGATTTGCTGAAGTTCTGTCTTGGCAGTGTCGGCCGTCCCCGCGGCGGCGGCCGCCGCTTCTGCTGCGTCGTACTCCTCGTCGATCTTGTTCGCTTCGCGCTTCAGCTCGAGAGCGAGCTTGGCCTTATCGCGCCTTAAAATCTGGGGGACGAACGTCTTGTACGCGAATCCAAAGACCAGCTTTTCGACGACCTGCTTGGCGGTCGCCCAGTAGGCGCTCGATTCGACTTTGACGTCGAGACTGGTCAGTTCATCTTTCAGCAGCCCCTTCTTCGCCAGCAGATCACCCAGCCGCAGCGCTTCGACGCGGTCGGTGTATTCAGGGCCGATGTAGACCGTGACGTCGAACTCCCCCTGCTCCATCTTCTTGCGGGCCGCCTCCATGTCGGGGAATTCCTCGACCGCCAGCGCGTCGACCAATTCGACTTCGGTGAGAATCAGTGCCGACAGTTCCCGTTGGTCGGCGTTGACGATCCCCACTTTGATCTTCTTCGCCTTTTCTTTCAGGGCGAACAACTGACCGGTGGAGGTTCCGAGAATCGTGATGAAAATCAGAGGCAACAGCAGCAGAATCGCCAGCGTGCGCTGATCGCGCCACAGCAACCGCAGATCCTTCAGGGTGATGTACCAGGCGTCCCACACGTTATCAATCTCTCAGTTTGCGACCGGTCATCTCGAGAAACAGCCGCTCGAGGTTGTGTTCTTTTGTTTGAATCGTCTGCACTTCCGCTTGGGCGGCACGAATCACATCCAGCACTTGCGCCAGCCGATTCGTCAGATTGCTGCGTCCTTCGCCGGCGACCCGGGGCACAATCAGATGGGCGTCTACCCCCTCCACCGAGGTGACTTTCACCAACTTCTCCAGCTTGGAACCGAGTTCCACCGACCACCCCCGCACCCGCATCTCCAGATCGAGCCGGGAACCGTCCAGCAAGTCTTCCAGGGCTCCATACGCCAGGAGCTTGCCGTGATCGATAATCGCCACTCGCCGACAGAGGGACTCGATCTCCTCCATGTAGTGGCTGCAATAAATGACCGCCACCCCCTTTTGCGCCAGTTTTCGCACACATTCGATCAGGTGATTGCGCGACTGCGGATCCACGCCGACCGTCGGCTCGTCGAGTACCACCAGCTCTGGTTCATGCAGAATTCCCACAGAGAAATTCAGGCGACGTTTCATCCCCCCCGAATACGTCGCAGTATGCTGATCTGCGAATTCCGCCAGCCCGACCACGTTGAGACACTCTTCGACCCGCCCCTTCAGCCGGCTGCCCGTATAGCCGTAAAGACTGCCAAAGAACATCAGGTTCTCGCGCCCTGTCAAGTCCGGATAGATCGCCAATTCCTGCGGGACGACCCCCATCATCCGCTTCAGTTTGTCCGGGTTCTGGTCCAACCGCTCCCCACTGATGCGGACCACACCGCCGTCCGACGTGCGCAACCCCGCCAGGATCATCATCGCCGTCGATTTGCCGGCTCCGTTCGGGCCCAGGAGTCCCAGCACTTCACCCGCGATGACTTCGAAGCTCAAATCGTGCAGAGCGACGAAGTCACCGTATTTTTTATGAAGATGTTCGACTTCCAGCAGGCTCATCGGCGCCGTTGGGACAGGGGTATGTGGACGGGCTGTTGCCCGGTCCCACCCGCCCGGATTGGGCGCGGGTGGAGGAATCGTAGGTCGAGTGGCAGCAAGAACATAACAACGCCCTGCCGGCTAATCCAGCCGCTTCCCCTGCGACACCCCTTCCAGTTGCTCGGTCACCGATTTCGTCCGGACCTCGGCGAACGGCTTGATGGGCTTCAGTTTCTGTCCGAAGAATCCCCCCGTCGAGATCGGCTTTCCCTCCACCGCGCTTTCGAAGCGTGCCAACTTCGCCTTCGATTCTTCTTCGATCGCCGGCCGAATCACCTTGGCCAGCTCGTCGACCTGTTTCGCCAGCCGGGTTGGCTCGAATATCGTCTCGCTGAACTTCTTGAAATACTCCCGGTAGAGCTTCTGAAACTCCGGGATCGCATAGACTCGATCCAAAAAGCGATTTCCTCCCTGCCAGGGGTGATCGATGCTCAGGTTCTCACGCTGTTCGGGCGTCCCCCGCATCCCGAACTGTCCAAACGAATGGTCCTGATCCCAGGCGATGAATGAGAATTTGCGGTCATTGGAGCCCAGGTGCAGGTAATAGTTCTGCCCCGGGCCAAGAATCCCATCCATGTCGGCCAGCCACGTCGTGACCGCCATGTAGCGGGCGAAACTGTCGAGGTCGACGAATTCCGGCAATCGCCTCGCGAATTCGGCGTCCTCTCCTTTCGTGACCAGTCGCGAGAATTCAATCACCCGGTTCTGGTCGTCAACGGAGATTTTGCCTTTGGGATCATACGCCTGGAGATACACGTTCCAATCGTCACCCAGGTCATCGAACAGGCTGGGCAAGACCGGCTTGAACAACGCGCCGCGGTTCTCTCCATACTGTCGCCGCAAGTATTCGCCACCAATGTCCTCCACTACGGAATAGAGCCCGAAGTAGCGATGGTCGTGTTTGCCAATCACGTTGACATACACCTTGGCATAGGCGGTCCGAGGTGCCGGCACCCCCGCGTCGCGATACAGCCGGTGCGCGAGGACTTCATTCATCAAGGTGGGGTCGGTCACCCCATTGTGGAGGTTGAGCTGCGATTGCCCCGCGAGCTTCTGATCGGAAACAAAGTCATTCAGATCGATTTTGAAGGAACGCTTGAAGATCCCCCGCGCTTCGAGAAACGTCCCGTTTCCCTTGTAGCGAACCGCCACGTCGTAAATCGGCACTCCTTCAAATTCGAGTTCGCCGTGGACGTATTCGAATTCGACCCCCATGGCCGACGCGATTCCGTTTCGCTTTCCCAGCGCTCCCTGCAGAAAGGACCCGCCGGTTCCGGCGCGGCCAATGCCACCGAACCGACGGCCGCTAGAATTCTGTTTGGGCTCCATCGCCGCGAATTGCTCGGGCGAGAAGGTCAACTCGATGTTCCAGATTTTGGTGAGTTCAAACAGTTCCGCGGAGGTCTTCGGTAGGGACGGCTCGTCGGCCTGAACCACTTGGTGCGCAGTCGCGCGCCCGAGTGCTAATCCGACCAAGAGGGCCAGAACGATCCGTATGCGCAGAACACTCGTGCTGTATCGGCCAGGCCCGCCTTGAGGATTCGCTGACAAAACGGCGCGGTGGAATTCGGAGGCGGTCGGGTGCGTAAGCAACATCTGTTTACGAGTTGGGATGGAGATTCCAGCGGCCTGGCTGGTGTTCAGAAATCGTCGGCAACTCATCGTAAAGTCCTCGCTTGCGACCGACCAGTCGAAATTCTGAATGGCCTGCCTGAAGTCATGAACGCCGTGTGGAGCCTCTTCCCGACGGGCGCGGCTCGGATTCCTTGTCGCATCATCCACTTTGCTGAATCGCGCCATCACTTCACTTCGACAACCCATCACCTGCCGTTTATACTCTCGGCATGCGAACCCCAGCCCTTCTCGCCGTTGTTGTTTTCGGATTCGCCCTCCCGTGCGAGGCGGCCGATCCACCCCGTTACGAGGCGGTCGCCGCATTGTTGAAGACGCATTGCGTCAAATGTCACGGGCCGGCCAAACGGGAGGGGGGCCTCAACTTGGCCACAGCCGCCGGGGTCCGAAAAGGGTCGAAGGAGGGCCCCGTGGTCGCGGCACATGACCTCGCTGCGAGTTCACTTTGGGGGCGTGTCGCCGCCGACGAAATGCCCCCCGAAGAGCCGTTGGGAGCCGACGAAAAGGGTTTGCTGAAGGCGTGGATCGAAGCGGGTGCGCCGGGACTACCGGCCAATGTGTCGACGGGTGACGCGAGCGACCATTGGGCGTTCCGCGGACTCGCAGAACCGAAGATTCCCTCCCCGAAAACAACCGCTCCCGACTTCCATGCGGTGGATCGATTTCTCCAGGGGAAGTTGGAGGACCAAGGGTTGTCGTTGGGAGAATCGGTCGACCGGGGGACGTTGCTCCGCCGGCTGAGTCTGGTCCTCACGGGACTACCCCCCACACTCGCCGAACTCGACACGTTTCTAGCCGACAATGACCCCCGGGCGGTGGAACACGCCGTCGACCGGTATCTCGCCTCTCCGCATTTTGGTGAGCGCTGGGGGAAGTATTGGCTCGACGCGGCGGGCTATTCCGACAGCAATGGGTATTTCAACGCCGACTCCGACCGTCCCATCGCCTGGCGTTATCGCGACTGGGTGGTGCGGGCGTTCAACGCCGACCTGCCGTTCGACCAGTTCGTGCGGATGCAGATCGCCGGCGATGAAATCGCCCGGCACGTCAGTGGTGAACCCGCGACGCAGGAGACGATCGATCTGCTCACTGCCACGCATTATCTGCGAAACGGCCAGGATGGCACCGGGGAAAGCGACGGCAACCCGGATGAAGTCAAAGCCGACAAGTACTTCGCGCTCGAATCGTGTCAACAAAACGTCGTGTCGTCCCTGCTCGGGCTGACGATTCAATGTGCCAAGTGCCACGATCACAAATTCGAGCCAATCACTCAGCTCGACTTTTACCGTTTGCAGGCGGTGTTCTATCCCGCGTTCCCGATCGAAAACTGGAAGAAGCCGAACGAGCGATTCGTCTATGCGCCACCCACGGGCGAAACCGAACGCTGGAGAGCTGAACTCGATCGACTCACGGAAGCGTCGCGCGCGGTTCAACGGGACTTCAAAGACATTGTCCGGCAGCAACGCCCGCGAGGCGAGGTTCTGTTCAGCGATTCGTTCGAGAACGGAGTCCCGCTGGCACCCCGCTGGTCGAACACGGCCCCAGGGGACGACACACCCGCGGGCAAAGTTCCCGTGCGTGTCGACTCGACCGAGCGCCCCGGTGCGTTCGTTCGCGAGGGGGCGCTGGTGATCGCCGAGGGGAACACGCAAGGGGACAGCGCCCTGTGTTCTTCGACATCGTTCGACTGGACCCCCGCGGAAAAAGGAGCGTCGATCCAGGTGACGTTCGACCTCGTCGCGAATCGGTTTGACGAACAGGGGGCCGCCGCCGAGCGAATTGGCTTCCTGCTGGCACTGCACGACTTCGACGATTCGAGCGCCGTCGCGGGTGGGAATATTCTGGTCGACGGACATCCCACCACCAGCACCGCGGTCCATCTCGATTATCCCGGGACCGATTCCAAGTCAGCCGGTGTGATTGGAACGACCGGTTACGCTCCAGGACGCAATTATGGAGTCCGGATCACCGCGCTCGGTGAGGGCAAGTTTCGACTGGAACACCTGGTCGATTTCATCCAGGAGGAGAAGACAATCGACCTGTTGGAGACTGATCTGCCCAATGGCGGCTTCGGCTTTGAGTATTGCTGCAATCGCAGTTTTGTGGTGGACAACGTGGTGGTCGAGACGTTTCCGCCGGCCGAGTCCAGCCCGCAACTGGCGGAATTCGTTGAGAATGTGAATGCCCGCAAGAAGAAGCTGACCGATCTCGAAAAACAACGGAAGGATCTGGAACAGCAGCAACCGGGCAAACTCGCCTGGACGACCGATCTGGCGGCCCCTTCGCCCGAAGTCCACCTGCTGGTCCGGGGCAACTATTCGACGCCTGGCGATGTGGTCACTCCGGGGGCGTTCGCGTTCCTCACCGATGCGGGGCAGGAATTGCAAATCGCCGTTCCCGAGAACTCGCCCACGACTGGCACGCGACTGGCGTTCGCCGACTGGGTGACCCGCCGCAGTCCCCGCGCGCAGGCGCTCCTGGCGCGGACGCAGATGAATCGGATGTGGCAGCATACATTCGGGTCGGCGATCGTCATCACGACCGAGAACCTGGGCTACAGCGGTTCGGAACCAAGTCATGGCGAGTTGCTCGACTGGCTGGCAGCGCGGTTTATCGCCAGCGGTTTCAGTCACAAGGCGATGCTGAAGGAACTGGTCCTCTCGCGGGCGTTTCGACAATCGAGTGCCACCCACGCAAAGTCGTTCACCACCGACCCTGGCAACCGCCTGCTGTGGCGTTTTCCCCCGGTTCGCCTCGACGCCGAGGCGGTGCGCGACACCATGCTCGCCGTCAGCGGTTCGCTCGATCCCACCGTCGGCGGGCCGTATGTCGCCAGCACACGCATTGGAACGGGCGAGGTGGTGGTCCCGGAATCCGACGCGCGATCGCGACGCCGGGCGCTCTACATGTACCAGCGGCGGACTCAAATCGTCAGCATGCTGCAACTGTTTGACGCGCCGCAGATCGTGTTCAATTCCACCCGCCGGCCGCGTTCGACGATTCCTTTGCAATCGCTGAGTCTGCTGAATGGGGAATTCGCGGTCGCCCGCGCTCAGGAGCTGGCCGAGCGGGTGACCAAGGCGGCTCCCGACGACCCGGCGCGGATCGAGACGGTGTGGCGTCTCTGCTACAGCCGACTTCCGCAGCCCGACGAGCGGTCCGACGCGCTCCAGTTCCTGAATGAACAAACGCAGGCCTACGGCGATCCGACCGACGGCCGACAGCGCGCCTGGCGCGACCTGTGTCAGTCCCTGCTCGCAGGCAGCGAAACCCTCTACCTCAAGTAATTCGTACACGTCAGGCGAGCGGGGCGGCGTCAGCCCCCTGCCGTCCCCCCCATCACTCAACCCCAGTGAATCCCATGGCACTCGCCACCAACCTCCCCAAGAGTGTTCGGGTTCGACTGCGGTTCTCCCCCACCGCGTGCCTGTGGATCGTAGCGCAAGTCGCGACAGTCGGCACAATCCACGCCGATCCCCCCGTGACCGCCGCCGCGCAGACGAATGTCGCCGCAGCGGAACCAGCGATTCCCGAGCCACATTTCGTCATCGACATCCTCCCCCTGCTCACCCGCCACGGCTGCAACAGTGGTGGCTGTCACGGGCGGGCCAACGGGCAAAACGGTTTCAAACTCTCGCTGTTTGGCTTCGATCCCGCCGCCGACTTCGCTGCCATTTCGGAAGTTGGTCTCGGACGCCGCGTCTCGTGGAGCGCGCCGGGGGAGTCGCTGCTGCTTCGCAAAGCGACGGCCCAGGTTCCCCACGGTGGTGGAGCGCGGTTTGACGCCGATTCGTCGGCTTATCGGCTCCTGTCTGAGTGGATCGCGGCCGGCACTCCCTGGGGAAGCGATTCGGCTCCCACTCTAGCACACATTGTGGTCGAACCTGGCGAACAGGTCGGGGTCGCGGGTCAGACCGGTTCCCTCCAGGTGACCGCCCATTACTTCGATGGTTCAACACGCGATGTCACTGCGACCACCGAGTATTTGAACCAGCATCCCGGTCTGCTCGAGGTCGCTCCGACCGGCCAGGTCAAACTGCTCGGCGGAGCGGGGGAAGGCGCTATCGCGGTGCGATATCAGGGGGCGGTGGCGATTTCGCGGTGGCTCGTTCCCTATCGGGCGAATCTCTCCCTTGACCTGTACGCCGACTTTTCTCCGGTGAACCGGATTGACGAACTGGCGCTCGCCCGGTGGAAGAAGCTGGGAATCGCCCCCAGTCCGCCAGCGAGTGACGCGGTTTTTCTGCGACGCATTTCCCTCGACACGATCGGCACGCTGCCGACCCCTCAGGAAGTCCGCGAATTCCTCGCGGATACCAGTTCAGACAAACGAACCCGCCTGATCGACCGGCTTCTCGAACGTCCGGAATACGCACTCTTCTGGGGACAGAAGTGGGGCGACATCCTGCGGAATCGCCAGAACGACGGCGCGCAGCAGGAGAACAGTGTGAAGTTCACCGAGTGGCTGCGGACCGCGTTCGCCACGAACATGCGGTTCGATCAGTTCGCCCGCTCGCTGATCGCCGTCACCGGCAAGCTCGAAGAACAGCCTCAAATCGACTGGTATCGCCAGCTCAATTCGCCTCAAAACCGTGTCGAAGACACTTGCCAGGTGTTTCTGGGAATGCGCGTTTCGTGCGCCAATTGCCACAACCATCCCCTGGAGCGAATCGCCCAGGAAGACTATTGGCGGTTCGCGGCATTTTTCGCGCGGGTCGACGCGATGCCCTACGGGACGGTGAAAACTGTCGGCGTGAAGGACGAAGGTGCGACGATGCATCCCCGCACCGGACAGGAGCTGGTCCCCCGGGCGTTTGGCGGCGTGGAAGTTCCGTATGTCAAAGGGGAAGATCCGCGCGTCAAACTGGTCGATTGGCTGACCGCTCCCGAGAACCCGTACTTCGCCCGAACCCTCGTCAATCGGCTGTGGGGCCATTACTTGACGCGGGGACTGGTGGAACCGGTGGATGATCAACGGGCGACCAACCCCGCGACCAACCCTCTGCTGCTCGACGCTCTGGCGATGGAATTCGTCGCCGGTGGGTACGACATCAAGCGACTGACGAAGATGATTCTGTCATCGCGGGTCTATGGCTTAAGTTCCCTGCCACGGGACGAGAACGCGGGAGACCGGCAGAACTACGCCCGTCATATTCCGCAGCGTCTCGCGCCGCATGTCTTGCTTGACGCGATCGACGCGGCGACCGGCCACAAGACGAAATTCAATCAGTTTCCAACGGCGACCCGGGCGCTGCAGATCCCCAACGAATTCGAACAGAACGACTTCCTCGATATCTTTGGCCGCTCGAAACGCGACACGCCGTGCGTCTGTGAAACCCGGTTGGAACCCAATCTGTCGCAGGTGCTGTTTCTGCTGTTCGCCCCCGAAGTACAACAGGCGATCGCGCAGCCCGAGGGAGTGGTCGCCAGTCTGGTGAAGGAAAACAAACCTCCGACCGAGATCGTGGACGACCTCTATCTGCGAACGCTGTCCCGGTTTCCGACCGATGCCGAAAGGTTCGATGCTGTCGCGCTGATTGAATTGGCTCCCCAGCGGCAACCGGCGGTTGAAGATCTGCTGTGGGTTCTGCTGAACTCCCGCGAGTTCCTGTTCAACCACTGATTTTCTGACGCGTGATTCTCGGGCGCTATTCTCCACGCGGCCGAAAACGAGACGTTGGCTTAGTAGGACGGGTCTCTGACCCGTCCGCCCAAAATGGTGCTTGGTGATGCGGTTAAGATGCTGCCGCTCCGGACGGGTCAGAGACCCGTCCTACGGCGGCCAGTGTCCAACGTCTGAATTCAAGCCGCGTGGAGTATAACACGTGGTGCCGAAGCGCCACTCATGCCAGAATCTCTTCCACCACCTGGCCGGCAATGTCGGTCAGCCGATAATCGCGGCCGGCGTGGCGATAGGTCAGTCGTTCGTGGTCGATCCCCAGCAGATGCAGGATGGTGGCGTGCAGATCGTGGGTGTGGACGGCCCCCTCGGCCGGGAGAATCCCGTATTCGTCGGATTTCCCGTGGACAAAGCCCCCTTTCACTCCCCCTCCCGCCATCCACGAGGAAAACACCAGGTTGTGATGTTCCCGTCCCGCGTGATCGGCCTGTTGATGAAAGGGGGTCCGACCAAATTCCGTTGTCCAGACAACCAGCGTTCGCTCCAGCATCCCCCGCTGCTTCAGATCGGTCAGCAGGGCGGCGATGGGTTGATCGATCGCTTTTGCCAGCCGTTCGTGGTCGGCCATGTTGCCGTGCGAATCCCAGTTGGAACTGGAACCGACGTCAATCAACTCCAGGAACCGCACGCCCCGTTCGGCCAGTCGGCGGGCGACCAGACACTGCCAGCCAAACCCCGACGTCGCACCCCGTTCGAGGCCGTACAGTTTGAGCGTCGCCTCGGTTTCCCCCGAGAAGTCAAACGCCTCCGGAGCTTCACGCTGCATTCCGAACGCGGTTTCGAAGGATCGCACTCGTGCGTCGAGCGCCTGGTCGGCGGCCCGCCGTTCGAGATGCCCGCGATTGAGCTTGGCCAGCAGGTCTAGCTCCAGCCGCTGCAATTCTACACCGGGAACCCGCGGCTTCAAATTCGGCAGTGGCTCGTTCCCCGGAACGACATGCGTCCCCTGGTGACAGGCGGGGAGAAAGTCGCTCCCCCACGTCGTCGCGCCGGCGTAGGGAGCCGTTGGTGCAATCACCATGAACGACGGGAGATTCTTGTTGACCGTTCCCAATCCGTAACTCACCCAGGCCCCGGCACTCGGACGGGCGAACTGGGCGGAACCGGTATGAGCCGCGAGTGTCGCCTTGTCGTGTCCGTCACTTTCGCAGTGCATCGCGTTCAGCACGCAGACATCGTCGATGACCGATCCCAGATGCGGAAATAGATCGCTGACCCACGTGCCACTCTGGCCGTATTGACGAAACGGCCAGCGGGGCCGGATGAGAAACCGTTCGAACTGACCGGGTTTGTTCAGCCAGCGCGAAGCGGTAATCTTCTTGCCGTGGTCGGCGGCAAGCTGCGGCTTATGGTCGAATGTATCGACCTGCGAGACTCCTCCGGTCGAATACAGGAAGATGACCCGGTCGGCCTTCGCGGGGAAATGACCCGGACGCGGGGCCAGCGGGTCGACCACATCCCCCCGGGCGTCATTCAACAGACCCGCGAGCGCGACTGCCCCGAACCCACCCGAGGCGGCTTGCAGGAACTCACGGCGTGTGGCGAATGTGATGGAGATCATGGCGGCAATTGTCCCAAACCAGTCGAGTCCTGACAATAATCCTGAAAATCCGCCACGGTGGAATATGCATGTCGTATCGACGGGTTCTTGCGCGGCAGGTGCGATAGGGGGAGGGAAGCGTGGATTTTATAGTCCACACGGCCGAAATCGAGACATTGCGCCCGAGTCGGAAGGGGTTTTGCGAAAGCCGGATGGCGGCTGGTGGGTGGCCCGGTCCTCGCGCCCGCCCAGCGGGCCGCGCATTTAGAAAATGCGGGCTACGTAGGCGGCACTCTCTGAGTGCCGGCCCCGATGTGCGTTCGATGCGAATAAACGCGCCCCTGGGCCATACGAACAACCCGAGGCGCTGCCGCATTGCCAGCACGTTCATAGTCCGCCCATTCGCCGAACTGTTCTGAGAGCAGAGACGCCCGACCCAGAACGCGGTGAACTGGCCGCTGCGACGAACTGTCATCCGGTCGGTGGACTCACCAGGTCGTTCATGGAACATTCTGGATGGCTCAGGCTCCACCGCCATGGCGTCAACCACGAATACAGTGTAATAATCCGGGGCATACTTCGGCGTTCGAATTCACTTTCGCAGGTTCCATGTCGACCGTACCTTTGACCGCCGACCCAGGTGGCCGCGGCGTCTCCTTGACGAATATCCGCCGCGATCCAGAGCGGGAGGCGCGGGAACGGCCACTCGACTTTGGCCTGATCCGCCGACTCTACTCCTACACCAAACCGTACGCGCGGCGGCGGAACTGGGTGCTGTTCACCGTGCTGGTCCGATCGATTCAATTGCCGCTGGTCGCCTGGACCATTGGCTCGGTCATCAACGGCCCGATTGCCGGACATGCCCCGTTTTCGTCGGTGCTGCTGGGGGCGGGGGGGTTGCTGGTCCTTTCGATGTGGACCAATTTGAATTTTCACTTTCGACAACGGTTCGCGCTCGAACTCGGTGAAGCGGTGGTCCACGACCTTCAGCAGGAGATTTTCGGACACATCCAGAAGATGCCGATGGAATGGTACAACCGCACCAAGATCGGCAGGATCATCAGTCGGGTGACCTCGGACTGCGAGGCGATGCGGGTCGGGGTTCAGGATGTGCTGTTTGTCACGCTGGTCGGGGCGGGTCAGATGATCGTCTCGGCGATCTTCATGCTGTACTACGACTGGGTGATGTTCCTGTTCGTACTCGCGATGACCCCGGCGATGTGGGCGTTGAATCGCTACTTTCGCAAACGCCTGAGCCGCGCGTACCGCGCGATTCAAGAGAGCTTCAGCCGTGTGACCGGAACACTCGCCGAGTCGGTCAACGGCATTCGGGTCACACAGGGATTCGTACGTCAAGACTTGAACGCCGAGCTGTTTGGCGACCTCATTCGTGATCATGCCCGGTACAACATGCGGGCGACACGGACCGCGGGAGTCTTCATGCCGCTGCTGGAGACGAACGCGCAGCTTTTTATCGCGGCACTGTTGCTGATCGGTGGTTATCGCGTGCTGTACGCCGACCCGGGAATGGCCCCCGGCGACCTGATCCAGTTCTTTTTCCTGGCCAATATTTTCTTCAATCCGATTCAGATGCTGGGAAACCAGTACAACCAGGCACTGACGGCGATGGCCGGGGCTGAACGGGTCTTTCAGTTGATCGACACCCCTCCCGAGTGGAGCGACTCTTCCGAGGCGGTGGAACTCCCCGCGATTCAAGGACGGGTCGAATTCCAAAACGTCACGTTCGGCTACCTGCCTGAACGGCCGGTTCTGCACGACGTCTCATTCGAGATTCGCGCCGGTCAGACGGTGGCCCTGGTGGGGCAAACCGGTTCCGGGAAAACCACCATCATCAGCCTGATCGCGAAGTTTTATCAGGCACCTCAGGGAACCGTCTGTATTGATGGATACAACCTGTGTGACGTGACGGGGGACTCGTTGCATCACCAGATGGGGATCGTTCTCCAGCACAATTTTCTCTTCACAGGGACGGTGAAGGAGAACATCCGCGTGGGAAAGCCTGGGGCGAGCGACGCCGAGGTGATCGACGCCGCGCGACGGCTGGATTGCCTGGATGTGTTTGAATCCCTGGTGGATGGATTCGATACCGTGGTGGGAGAGCGCGGAGCCAAGCTATCGCTGGGTCAGCGGCAATTGGTCTGTTTCGCCCGGGCGATGCTGGCCGACCCACGGATCCTGATTCTCGACGAAGCGACCAGCGCGATCGACACACTGACCGAAGTTCGAATTCAGCGGGCGCTCGCGAAATTGCTCACGGGACGAACCAGTTTCGTCGTCGCCCACCGCCTCAGTACCATTCGGCACGCCGACGTCGTGCTGGTTCTCAGTCAGGGGCGAATTGTCGAACGGGGGACACACGACGAACTGGTGGCGCACGGCGGGCAGTACGCCGAACTGTGCCGGAGCTTCGTGGAAAACACGAGCGGCGAGTGATCAACGGAATCACGACAGACGCGGCGTGGAGACTGCGAAGCCGCTTCACCAGAAACGAACCTGAACCGCGCTACGACCCCGTCGGGAACCCAAACAGCGTGTGATTGCCCATCTTCGCTTTGCATTTCGGGCACTTCGACTTCGCGACGCTGTCGGGATTTTTTCCGCCGACCTTTTCCTTCTTTCGGCTGTCTTCACTGACAATCAGGCCGCACTTTTCGCACTGGTGTCCCAGCACCTGGAGTTTCCGAGTGGTATCGGCCTTGTAGTACGGAAGCCGGGCGGCGGTAACGGTCTGCATGAGAGTGTCGCTGTAGTGACACTTCATCTCGACAAACTCGTCCTGCATCGGAATCGCGGTCCCGGATCCGAAGTCGGCCAACCCGAACGTTTCGCCCAGTGCCTCGGAAAACTGCCGGAACTGTCCCAGTGTGAACGACAGGTACGCCCGGTCACTGGGGGTGTCGAGGCTGCTGACCCGCACGGCGATGCGTCCCTCTCCAAACACAGGTACGTCCGCGAAAACCGATTCCTCGGTCGGAATCGAGGGTTGAACGATTCGCAACTGCTGCAAGTGATCTCGCGACAGGGTGTGCTGCGCCGGGAGCTTGAGTTCGACGAGCGCTTTGTTCGCCGCCAGATGCTCCAGAAGCGTCTTGCGGTTGGCAGCCTTCTGCTTCGGCTCCTGCATCGAGCGGAACGGCCCACCGCCGTTGAACAGAACCGCTACCAGAATGTGGTCCGCCGCGACTCCCAGGTCCACTGGCAAACCGTCGGCCAGCAAACTGGCGGGAAGCAGCTTCAGGTTTTTGGGGACCATCCGATGCAGCAACACATCGGTCACCCATTTCGTGTAGCCCGGAGCGGAAGCGGCAGGCGCATCAGGAGCGGCAGCCGGTGCCACATCGGAGGGTGTCCCGGTTTCGCCCGAGGTCTGACTGGTCTCCGCCATCGGGACGAAGAACATCGTTTTGCAGTTGGGGCAACGACCGGTGCGACCGCGGTGCTTTTCCTGAACCTGGACCCGATGTCCCTTCGGACAAAACACCAGAAATCGGCCAGGGGCCACCGCCATGGTTTGGCTGCGCAGTTTGCGTCGGCCTCCTTTGGCTCGGTTCTGCGATTCCGATTGCTCTTCGAGCGCGGTATTCAGCAGTGCCTCGCCCGCGGTGTTGACCGAATGATCGACGTCGCTGGTGGCCTCGGTGACTCGCTGGTCACGTGACTCTCCACCGGCTGGCGCGGCAGGCTCCGGTTCGGCGATCGGAATCTCTTCCACCGCGACCGTCAAGGGGGGAACAACCGGGACGACGGGAACAACTGGTGCCGCAGATGTTTCGAGAGCCGGGGAGGACTCGGTCAGGTCGTAACCCCCTCCCCCGACGGCCGGCATCTCGAAATCGGACTCCGACGCGACGGTCGAATCCCCCATCAGCGGCACGGAGAAGTCGCTGGTAATCGTGCTTTCCGCGAAGCCGAAATTCGGATTCAGATCAAAGTCATCGTCGTCAGCGACAGTGGAGAATCCACTGTTCGAAAAGCCGGTGCCAAACTGACTGGGGACACCCGTGACCGGGGCACCGCCCGTCCCGCCGTACATTCGGCTCGCCATCTTGGCCATCGCGGCCTGTTCGACTTCGAGCGTGGTGAACGCCCCACAGTCACGGCAGCGAAGGACTCCCGGCGGGAGCATCATGCCGCATCCGGGGCAGGGAGTTTCGGCGGCTGCGACCCGGCCGCCACGCGAGGCGACCATGGGTGATACGGGCGGAGGCGGGGGAGCCGCGGGAGCCGCGAAGGCGTGCAGTTCCGCACCACAGTCTGGGCAGACTGTCTCGTTCCCCATGATCACGGCGCTGCACGCCGGACAATCCCGCAAGGCGACTTCCATCGATCGCAATCTCCGCACAGCACGCGAAACAGTCGAGCGAACCAAACGTCAGACCAGAAACTCCATCGTATCAGAGGGGCGACGCAAATCCAGCGGGAAACCCCAGGAGAATGGGCAAACTAGGGAATCCTGTGGTAAATTCGGTGTACTGAATCGGAGAAATCGTCAAACTCGGCGGGAAGGTTGGCAAATCGACTGGCAATTTCGGAGTTTTCGCCGCAGTCGTCGCCACACCGGATATTCTGTTAATCTACCGCAGATCTCCAATTTTCTCTCAATCTGTGGCGTAGACTGACGTACGTGATTAGACTTAATACATTCTGTCTGAGTTGACAACTGGTCCACTTCCCCATCCTTTGGAGTACACCCGATGACGTCGCGTTTTCTCAAATGGACCGCTGCCGGCCTGACCGCCTGCACCTTGCTGGCGAGCCCCGCGTTCGCCCAGGGGCCGGGGGCCGCCCCCGGCGCACCGCAACGCAGCCCTTTCGAAGTCGCCACGACCGGTGCGAAAAAAGCTGAGGGCCTGCTGAATGTTTACTACAAAGATCAGAGTTTGCTGGTCGAGGTTCCCCCCTCGGCGCTCAACCAGAATCTGATCGTTCTCACCTCGATCGCCCGCGGCATCAGCCAGGGGCAGGTTCTGGGGGGGATGAGCTGGGGCTTCGGTGACGACGCCGTTTGGTCGTTCGTCAAACAGGGAGAGAAGCTGCAAGTTGTCCGGCGCAATCCGCGCTTCCGGGCGGCTCCCGGCAGCCCCGAGGCGGCCGCCGTCAAGATGGCCTACAACGACAGCATTCTCTACGCGCTGCCGATCATCACCACCAGCCCCAGTGGCGGCATGGTGGTCGACATGACCCGCATCTTCCTCAGCGACGATCAGATGATCGGCCGTTCGATCGGAATGAGCTTCGCGGGCGATCGGTCCACCGTTGGTGAAGTGAAGTCGTATCCCACCAACACCGAGATTGAAATCAACGCGGTCTACGCGGGTGGTGGCGACATCGACACCGTGCCGGATGCCCGGGGTGCCCAGGTGACGGTTCACTACAGCATCAGCCGGCTGCCCCAGAATGACTATCGTCCCCGTGTCGCCGACGATCGCGTGGGGTACTTCCTGACGGTTGTGAAGGACTTCAGCGACAAAAAGCAGGACGAAAATTTCCAGCGGTATGTCAACCGCTGGCACCTCAAGAAGAAAGATCCCTCGGCGAAGCTGTCTCCCCCCGAAGAACCGATCATCTTCTACATCGAAAAGACCACCCCCATCAATCTCCGTCCGTACATTCGGGCCGGCATTGAAGAGTGGAACAAAGCATTCGCCAAGCTCGGCTACGACACCGCCGTCCAGGTTCGCGATCAGCGCGACAACGACGACATCGATCCTGAAGACGTCCGTTACAACTTCTTCCGCTGGATCACCGCCAACGCCGGCTTCGCGATGGGACCGTCCCGCGTGAATCCCTTCACCGGACAGATTCTCGACGCCGACATCATTTTCGACGCCGACTTCCTGAGTACCTGGAAGCAGCAGTACGAAACGTTCACTTCCGCCGACATGGCCGCCCTGATGGGGCAGCCGGTCGACCCGGGCCTCAAGGCCTTTGGCGATGTCCTCAAGGGGGACACCCACAATCATCGGCATGGTGAACGCTGTGACTACTGCATGGCGGCGGGCGGACAGATGGGTTTCGCGGCGACCACCCTGCTGTTGCGGGGCGATGTCGAGGCTCCCGTCGGTGGATTGCCCGACGATCTGATCGCTCAGGGGCTCAAGGAAGTTGTGATGCACGAAGTGGGTCACACCCTGGGCCTGCGGCACAACTTCAAGGCGAGTTCGTGGAAGACTCTCGCCGAGATCGACAACCCGGCCCTCGCAGTCGGCGAAGCGACCGTCGCGAGCGTGATGGATTACACTCCGACCAATATCGCCCCCAAAGGTCAGAAGCAGGGTCTGTATTACACGGGAACCCTCGGTCCCTATGACTACTGGGCGATCGAGTACGGCTACAAGCCAATCATGGGAAATGAGCCGGAAGAACTGAAGAAGATCGCGTCACGCTGTGGCGAACCGGGTCTCGACTACTTGACCGACGAAGACACGCGTGGCAGTGTGGATTCCGACCCGTTGTCGAATCGGTTCGACCTCGGAAAGGATCCGCTGGAGTTCGCTCGTCGCGAGACGAAGACTTCCGCCGAGCTGTGGAGTCAGGTCGTCGACCGCGCGGTCACCCCCGGTGACGGCTATCAGCACGCCCGGCAGGCGTTTGGAATGCTGTTCGGCAAGTATTGGCAGACGTTGGCGTATGTCTCGCGATTCCCCGGCGGAATCTACGTCCATCGTGATCACAAGGGTGATCCGAACGGTCGGACACCGTTCGTCCCGGTCGAAGCAGCCAGACAGCGCGACGCGATGAAGCTGCTGACGGAATCGGCGTTCAACGTCCCGGCATTGCCCCCGCCCGCTGTGCTGAACTCTCTCTCGAGCAGCCGGTGGAGTCACTGGGGAACGCGCGACGTGGCCCGGTTGGATTACCCGGTTCACTCGCAAATTGCCAATGCACAGAACAACATTCTGACGCAGTTGCTGGCATCCAACACGCTCACGCGGTTGTCTGACACCGAGTTGAAAGTCGCGCCGGACGCCGACCTGTACACTCTGGCCGAACACTTGCGGATGCTGGTCGACGGCGTGTTCACGGAAGTGCGGGAAGCACATAAACCGGGAGAATACACCAATCGCAAGCCGTACATCGGCAGCCTGCGACGGAACCTGCAGCGGAACGCCCTCAAGCGGCTCGCCGGCACGGTCAACGGTGGCAGCGGCTTTGTGCCTGAAGATGTGCGGACGCTGGTGCGCATGCACCTGGTCGATCTCGACAAGCAGATCACCGCGCTGCTGGCGGCACAGGATGTGAAGCTGGACGACTACACCCGCGCTCACCTGCAAGACAGCCAGGAACGGATCAAGAAGGCGCTGACGGCCCAACTGGTGCTGCAATCGATTGACTGATCGCCAGGAGAGTTCGCTGGGGTGAATTCGAGTCTTCAACGTGATTCGTGTTCCACATTCACGGCGAACGCGATCCGATGAGTGAAATGCAAAAGGCCGGATAACACGTGTTATCCGGCCTTTTGTCATTTGTCATCCTGTCTGAAATTCTTCATTCACTCCGCACTACTTCGCGAAGTTCAAACCCAAGTCGTCCGGCGGTGAGCCGACGATCTTGAAGTTGAAGCCGCCGTCTCCGCCGAAAGTCAATTGACCAACGAGGGGGTTTCCTCCCTGCGGCGTCAGTTCGAGCAACGCGCCGTCGAGCGTGTAGCTGCCGCTCATCGTCGAGGCGGGCTGTTGCTTCGCGGTGAACGTCCAGGTGAACTGCGCATCGTCCGTCAACGTCAATTCAAACCGCGACCCGTCGTCGCGAGAGGCCTTCCAGTCACCGACCACCTGGGTTGAGTCAACAGGAGTGGCGTCAGACTTGGGTTCGGGAGGAGCGGTACCGCCAGCGGGCGGGGGCGAAACCATCTTCAACAGGTCGGCGGCCAGTTTGTCTCCCGGAACGAGCTTCACCACCAGCTTCAATTGGGTGGCCGCCGCGTCAGGATGTCCGCAGGTCAGGTAGTGGTAAGCGGCCAAAAACCGGGGAGCGCCTTCTTGAGGATGAGCTTCCACATAAGTTTCCAGCGCCCGAAGCTGATCGGTGTAGTCGGCTATGTTATTGTAGAAACTGCTGAGTGTCGTCCAGTCCCACCCGGGGCCGACCGCCAGCAGCGCGTGAATTGTCGCGGCGGATTGCTGGTAGTCTTTCTTGGCGAACAACACCAGTCCCCGGAACTCATGGGCGACCGCATCGGTCGGGGTCGCTGTGATCGCGTCATTCACCTTGGCGAGGGCTGTCTCGAAGTCGCCGATTTTGAAGGCATCAATCGCTGGGCTCAATTGCTCTTCCGCGTTCCCCGCTTCGGGTGGCGTCGCGGGATCACTGGGTTGAGCAGCGTCGGCCGGAGCGGAACCGGCGTTGTCGTCTTGCGGAGCGGCAGCCGATTGCGTCGGCGCGGGAACCGGAATCGGCTGCGAGTAGTTGTACCCTCCGCCACCGCCTCCCCCCGATCCATAGTACGGATTGCTGTAACTGGCGTAGCCCATAGAGTACATGCCCGCCCCCATTCCCCAAGCGGCGGCCCCCCAGGCCGCGGGACGGTAAGCCGTCGAAGCGGCACCCAGGCCGTAGGCAGCTCCATAGTGACCGTTCCACGAGCCGTTATAATACCCGTGGTTGGCGTAGCTCGGGTGGTAACCCGCCGCGCCGTACGCGCCGGCTCCGTTCACGTTGCGATTGGCAACGTTGACGGTATTGCCGGAAACGTTGGTGTTCCCCGAGAGATTCCTCCCCGAAACATTGGCCTGGTTTCCGCCGGCGACATTATTGCGGTTGTATTCACCCGAAGTGCGTGAATTTGACGCCGCGTTGGTCATTGACGGGGAGCGGGCCGCGGAACTTCCGCCCGCCTGGCTGTATCCTCCCGCGTGGTAGCCGCTCCCCGACTGAGAGTAGCCCGACCGCGAAGGACTGCCTTCCGTGTTGCCTGGCCGGGAGCCATTCGACTGGCCATTAGGGGACCGTCCCCCTTCGTTCCCCTGGGGACGCGACCCACCTTCCGATTGCGGCCGGCCACCACCACCGCCTCCCTGGGGATGGTAGCCTCCACCACCTCCCGGCGGTCGCGAACCACCGCCACCACCGGGAGGCCGCCCGCCTCCGCCGCCGCGTCCAAAGGCGAATGCCTCATGCGTGCAGAGGGCGAGCGACAGACCGCACGCCACCACGAGTTTCCAACGGACTGTTTTTTTATTCATGACTGTTGTCTTGTGCTGGATGATTTGGGACTGACTGTGTTCGAACGCCACCTTGTTCGAACGCCACGGTCTGGCGGTTCGCCTTGAACGATGCGCCTACTTCACCGGCTTCTTGGTCGGAGTTGGCGGACGGCGTACGATCCGGATCTGCGGTGTGTCGGGGAGGCGACGACCGCCGATCGTGATGTCAATCGCCTGCCAGGTCATCGTGTGATCATTCACCGGGGTGAAGATGCCGGTCGAAACGCTGGTTTCGCCGTCGGCCGTGACGCCGCTCGCCTTCAGCACCCAACTCTCTCCGTCGCGGTGCCATTCCCCCTGATTGAATCCCCCTTCCGAATCGAAGGCCCAGGTGCGCAATTTGCGCGCCTGCGGATCCCAACCAATCCGTTGGGTGCCATTGAGGGCGGCGTGTCCTTCGATTTTCACGTTGAAGTCGCGAATCAGGAATTTTCCCTTCGCGCTGTGGTGACACGAAAACTGGGTGACACCATCCGGTCCTTCATCAACCCAGTCGCCCACCAGAAACTCCAGTGCTTTCAGTTCGCGGTCGTGGGCACGTGTCGTCGGAGCCTGATCACGCACGCTCGCCAGCAGCCATTTGCCGTCGGACTTTGCATGTGTCGCCACATAGCGGGTCTCAGTGGCCAGCCCCTTCGCGCTGGTGACGGTCGCGGCCCCTTCTTCAAATGCCAGCGTCCCACCGACAAACCGGACCGTGTCGATGACAATCGTCAATTTGGAACCGGGATTCGCGGTGATTGTGTCGGCGACGTTTTTTTCGATCGCCGTCCGACCGATTGTCACTGTTCCCTCTTCGTCCACGTATTCGGCGTCGGGCGCGAAATGGGCGGCGACCCCCTTCGCGTCTCCCTCATCGAACGCCTTCGCGTAACTGGCGGCGGCCTGCCTGATGACGTCGAGATCGCTGGTCGCCGAATTGACCACGGGTTTGGCGGGGGCCGGTTTCGCGCCCGGTTTCGCTCCGGACTTCTCTTGAGCCATCCCCCGATCGGCGATCGACAGTGTCGTCGCGACGACCAGAAGAACAATCAGACTTCGCATGCAAAACATCCTTCAATCGTGAGATACGGTCCCTCCTTCCAAATTCACAAAGGAGGGAAGTACCAGGGGAAGAACCGAGCCAGTGGATCGACGACACGCGCGTCGCGAGGTTTGGCCGGGATTCAGTAAACGACGAAACGCGCAGGAGAAGACAGGAGGAATCGCCACGCCCACCATGGCACGGCTGACTTCCAGGTCGTTGGTTTGATCCGTCGAGAGAAAGAGCCCGGAGAAGCACTTCTGGATTCGTTGAGGCTTACGAACAGAAATCCGAGATTATCCAGGGGCTGGATTGGGGTCAATGACGGTGTCCGTGAAGAAATGAAGGCAATTCACGACAGGTTTCGATTAACGCCCGATTTTCCTCCCAAGGACAAACGAAACTGCCTCGCTTTGATTCGATCGTTATGCAGTCGTCTCGGTGAGAATCCGCCTTATCCACCAACGACTCGACACACGGTTACCAAATCGGTCCGGTTTCGAAGAACTCGTTTTTTGCTGGGTTGACCACTATTCGGCCAGTTCGATTCCGTTGTTATCCCGCAGGCGCATCAGCCGGCTCATTTCAGGATCGATCAATTTTCCCATTTCGTCCAGCAACACCCGTTTTCGACCGGTCGCCGGCGCGGGGGGATTGGAACGCCAGCGTTTCAGAACTTCTTTCGCGGCCGCCGACTGCTCATCAGGGGGGCCACCCAAGTGAATTCTCATGTCGGAATACTCGGGAAATTCCCGCAAGGTGCGCCGTGCGATGAAGCGGACCGCATCAAACGGATCGAGCAATAACTGCACCAGGATGGGAGGTGTCCAGTCGGTTCCCGCCGTTTCCCGGGCCGGTCCCCAGCCCATACTCGACGCAACCAGCGCCCGCTGGCCGGCGTCTCCCGCGAGGGCCAGCCACGCCCCCTGCGAGACCTCTTCCAGATTCGTATCCAGTTTGGGGCGCGGATGCGAATACCATTCCCGCAACCGGTCCGCAGTCCAACCAAGCGTTTGGTCAAGATGACACAAATTGCAAGCGTTCGGTCGTCCCGAATGCAGTTGCGTTTCGACGCGGGGGCTGCTGATCTGATGGCTGCGCTGCACATGCAGCAGACCGTAATCCGTATGCGGCATATGGCAATTCACACAACGCGAACCGCTTGAGTCGGTCAAATGGTGCGTGTGTTCGCTGGTGGCGAATTTCTCGGACGCGTGACATCCCAGGCAGGCGGCGTCGGTCAGGCCGGTTGGGGACATCTGGCGGTTCGCCCATTCTTTCGCGGGACGCTTGTCGTCCGACCGCTGATGCATGTCATGGCACGAGAGGCACGACATTTCCCCCTTTTTGAAGCAGGCCGACTCGGCCAGTCCGTTGAATTCGTGCCCCCCGGTCCGCACCATGCCGTCACGCCAAAACCGCTGTTCGAAAAACTTGTCGGGGTCGCCATCGGCCCGGCGGATGTCGACCAGGGTGTCATCGGTGGGACGCAGCAGTTTACGCGTCAGGCTGAAGTCATCACCTGGCCGGTATTTCTGCCCTTCCTGCTTTTCGCGGGCGCGGATATCGGTGGTTCGCGCAACGTTGTAACTGTGGCAGACACCACAGACCTCGGTACTCCGACGATGGTCCAATCGTCGGGGATTGACGATCGGGTCGGCGTCGAGGTCCAAGACCTGCCCGGCGGGCAGACTGCGTCGCGCCGCGACGTGACGTTCGCCGGGACCGTGGCACGCCTCGCACGAAACACCGAATTCCGCGACCAGGGTGTCAATTTCTCCGTCGGCGGTCGGGCGCGGGCGACCGAATGTGGCGTGACACTCCACACAGTTCGCGTTCCACTCGCCGGTCGCTGTGTGCTGAGCGGGGGTCGGTGGCGTCAGAAACGCGGCGGTCGCGGGAACCCACTCTTCTGTTTCCAGAATGTGGTAGATCGGCAACTGCCCCAGAATTCGCGGAATACCGGTCGGGTACCAGAAGATCTGCTGATAGTGAGATCCCGTGACCAGCGCCACCGGCCGATCCACAAACGGCACCGGTGTTTTGGGATTCAGACGCAACTCATCGGGATCCTGAAAGTTCATCCAGAACTCGTCCCCCTTGCGAAACAGCTTGAATTTTTGTGGTGCGATCCGGTACTCGTGATCACTGAACTCGGGGATAATGGCCTCTTCCGACGGCCGGCGGGTGATCGAGCGATGATACGAGTTGTGCCACGACTTGTGCTGTTCCTGGTGACACTCCAGGCACTCGTTCGAGCCGACGTAACCGGCGTCCAGCACTTCGTCGGGAACCAGCCGTTGGAACTCTTCCTTCGTTAGAGGGGGTAGCTCCGTTTGCCTCGCCGATCCCGCGACGTACTCAAGACCAGCCCCCGTCAGCAACGCGACACCGCCTGCGACAACCGCGCTCCCAACCCATCCCAGCCGGCGGCGGGTGAGCAACAACAGGCCGATCCCAACAGCCGCGGCGCAGAGCCAGATCCACAGTGTCATGCAAGAATGCTCGGGGGAATGTTCAGGTTGAAGTGGTCGTGAACGATCATACGACACACAACTCTTGAATGGCGAACGAATCGGTATCGCCAAACGCGAACTTTGGGAACACCGGCGCGACACACCGTTGGGCAAAGTCTGTTACGCAGGCCGATTCGGGCCAAATCGCTGCAGTGCGATTTCCTTCACCCCCCGCAGGTCGACTTTTCCGGTCCCCAGAATGGGAATTTCCGGGACTTCGATAAAACTGTCGCGGCCGGGAATCCACAGGTTGGGAAGGCCCGCAGACGAAAGCTGGCCGTAGACATCTTCAATCGACTGCGTGAGCGGTTTATGGACGACGACCAACCGCTCTCCCTTCCGTTCATCGGGAACTGCGGTCACAACGACCTTGAGGTCGGGATCTTCACCCGGCGGGCCCGCTGTGATCCCCCGCAAAACTTCTTCAATCTTGATATGCGGGACCATTTCCCCCGCGATCTTGGAAAATCGGCTCGCCCGGTCGGTGATCGTGATAAAGCCGTCGGCGTCGATCTTGGCAATGTCGCCGGTCGTGTACCAGCCGTCTTGAAGTACCACCGCCGTCTGTTCGGGACGATGGAGATATCCCTGCATGATGTGCGGTCCGCAGACCTGCAACATTCCCGGCTGGTCAAGTCCCAGCACCGCCCCCGATTCCTGATCCACGACACGGGCCAGTGTCCCGGGAATCGGCCGTCCCACGGTTCCCTCTTTGGTCCCGACTTGTGTCACGACCGGCGAACGATGATCGGGAACGTTGACCGCCGCGACGGGTGACGTCTCGGTCGCGCCGTACCCTTCGATCGGTCGAACGCCAAACTTCTCCTCAAACGCCGCCGCTAGTTCGATCGGCATTTTCTCGGCCCCGACGACGATGATCTCCAGCGTCTGCAGTTGCTCCCGTTCACACCGTTTGATGTACGTCCGCAGAAACGTCGGAGTCGCCATCAGAATCGTCCCGCGATTCTTTTGACACAGTTCGCCCACGATTTTCGCGTCGAGCGGGTTGTAGTGGTACACGGCTCGCGGTTCGAGGACCAGCGGCATCCACAGAGTGCCCATGAATCCAAACGAGTGGAAGAACGGCAGAATGCCAATGACGCAATCCGACCGCTTGATCTGAATCAACTGTCCCACGGCGTCCACATTGGTGCCGATGTTGTGGTAACTCAGCATCACCCCCTTCGGTTCGCCCGTCGAACCGGAGGTGAACACAATGGTCACGAGGTCGTCCGCTTTGATCCGGGTCAGTCCAAAGAGCCGATCGAGCAGAGAGACCGGCGTCACGTAGGTCTGAATCGCCGCGGTCGCTTTGTCGACCCAATTGACCGTCGGACGCAAGTCTTCGAGGTAGACCACCTCGGCATCGACCTCCATTTTCAGCTTGGTGAGAAACAGCCGGCTCGACAGCACGTGTTTGATGCCCGCCTGCTTGATACACGAGGCGATCGTCTCGCGCGACGCGGTGTAGTTGAGGTTGACCGCCACCCGCCCCATCAACGACAGGGTCGCATTGACGATCGCCCCCCCAACCGCCGGTGGCAGCAACACGCCGACAAACTTTTCGTCGGGAGCCAGGACTTTCCGCGCCAGCAATCGCCGCAAGATCAAGGATCGCAGCAGAAGTTGTCCGCCAGTCACCACTTGGTTGGAACTGTCAACCAGCTTTGTCCGCCACATCGACTTGCGACACATGCGGAGAAATCGACGAGGGAGCGTCAGGTCGAGATTCTTGCGAACTTCCAGCGAATGGACCCCCAGCGCGGCGACCGCGTGCTGGACTTCGTGGACCGTTTTCGGGTCGTGGAGTGGTTTGCCGAACGAGATCCCGATCGGATAGGGCCACTTTTGCGGCCACTTCCAAAAGTATTTCCCCTGGAAAAAGCTGAAAATGCTTCCCCAGAGACCGTCAAGGTAAACGGGAATGACCGGCGCGCCCGATCCATCGATGATTTTCATCATTCCGCGTTGGAACGGCAGCATCTGGCCCAGGCGGGTCAATTGTCCCTCGGCGAAAATGCAGACGAGCGCCCCCTCTTTGATCGCCTCGCGGGCGGTTTGCAACGACCGGATGATCGACTTGGGGCCTTCCGATGTCTTGATCGGAATCACTTCCATCTGCTTCATCAGCCAGCCCAGCAGCCCTCCTTTGGCATAGTCGGCGTAGATAATCATCCGCACATGCCGGGGAAGATTGCCCGCAAGCAGAATTCCATCGACCCATGTGACGTGGTTCGAGACCAGCAGTGCCCCGCCTTGTTTGGGGACGTTTTCGAGGCCGTAAATCCGAATCCGGTACATCAGCCGAGTGATAAAAAACAGCAGCCAGCGGCTCGCCAGACACGGTGCGACCAGGAACGGAACGACGATGGCCGCGATCAGTCCAGCCAAGACGGCCAAGGCGGTACCCCACCAGGGCCAGCCGCCGTTCGCACCCTCCGCGGGGAGGGCGGCAATCGCAACAAGGCTGGTCACCTCAATCGTCATGATTGTCGGCATGGAGCGGTTCTTCGGGGAAATTCGGCGAAACGCCGGGTTGGGAAATGCGAAAGTAGACTAGAACAGCGGTGGCCCGACGGCAATGGCCAAACCGATGTTCGCCAGCGTGGTGTCGGCACTCGATCCTGCCATCAATCCTGATCCTGCGAAACACGATTCAGGTCCGAATCTTCATCACCCCTTACCCGGTGGGGTGTCAGTTCGCGTAATGCGCCAACAGGCGCGTCACTTCCTTCTGCTTCCACAAGAGCCGTTGTCGCTGCCGAAACGCTCCCATCCCCAGTGCCGGTGAATAGCCATGGTGATGGTCGACCACCGTCACCGCGCGGGCGAAATCGTCGGCGGTCCAGACGTCCCGGCCCGCGCCACGGGCGAGCCAGCGCGCCAGATAGCAGGCACAGACGACCGCCAGTCCCAGAGACGCGAATCCTTCGACCAAAGGGACGTCGTAGTACGCCCGCCCGCAAAAGTGCAGGCTCTGCAGCTTCACTCGCACATAACGGGTCAACACCTCTTCTGACTCCGCTGGTATCGGACCAAACGATGTCTCCAGTGCCTCGAAGGGGACCGCCTGAAATCCCTCCTGCAACGGTGTCAACTCGCCCCGGCCGGCGGCGAAACTCCAGATCGCGCGGAGCAGTTTCCACCGATAACCAATTCCCCGTTGGTCGGAACGAAACGTGTCGCGCCGGGCGTATTGCGCGACGAGCATGCGAAACAACTGACGGGCGATCGCGCCCGGTGGCGCGGTCTGCCTGGGCAGCGTCGGCAGCTCCGACTTCACCGCCTGCGTGACGATCGATAGAAAGTCGGTCAACCGAGGTCCGCGCACTCGCTCGAAACTCGATTGATCGATCAAATCGACCGCCCCGAGAGACCACAACATTTTCAACACAAACGGTTCGCCTGCGGTCGCCAGCGTGGCATCGAGCGCCTCGACGATTTGCAGCGTGTCGGGCCAGTCGAGTTGCTGTTTCGACGAGAGGCGGGGCGGGGGGAATTCCCGCGCCGACTCGGGAACGACCAGCCGCTCGAGTTCCTTCAACTCCCCCTGCTGCCGGGACATGGACGCCCCGCGATTGGCGACCACCGACGGGCAACTGAAACGCAACCCGACGGCGATCTTGCGACCCGCGGGATGGAACGCGAAGGGATACACCCGGCAGGCGAGCGGTTTGGCCGGCTCGCCAAATTTGGCGTGAATTCGGCACAATCCCTTGTCGTCCAGAAACACGCAGGCCCCGTCCGGTTGATGAGCCAGACGCCAGCGGCGATTCCAGGGGAAAGCTCCCATTCGCTCGATCACGGGACTCCCTGCGGGGATTCCATCGGCCACCGTCCAGTTTTGGGCGAGGATCCGCTCGCGTTCGGAGGCGGTGATTTCAATCTCGTGCTGTCGACAGCAACCGCCGCAGTTGTGGCAACTCCAGTTCTGCAGGGTCGGAAGTTGCAGGGGCAGCGGCATGGAGTGTTCGGAATCGCTGGGGAAATCGCGTCGAGGGGAGAGAGCCATCGTAACGGAGGCGTAAATGGAGGCAAGGGGAGGTGGGGAGGGATTTGCCGCTCGATTCCTCGCGTGGACCATAACGAAACCGACAGGTAGTGATCTCAACTCCCGGGTAATACCAATTCCTTGACACCACACCCGGGGAAAATCGGTATCCTCTCCAGTCGTCCTCCTCCGACTTCCAATACCCCGCCCGGTGCCTTCCTGCCGACTGTGTCCTCCATGCGTTTCTCCCCCGGCATCGATCCGTTCCGACCCCGGTGGGTCTGGTTACTGTCCGTCTGGCTGTTGAGCTGTTGGTCCACGCCCAACAGCGCAGTGCGTGCCGACGATCGATGGACGCGGGTTCCCGCCGAGGCGGTGCTGGTGGTTGAGATGGATCACCCGGCACGGGGGCTGCAGAGTGAATATCTCGCCCGGCTGTGGGAGACGGCCTCTCAGTCCAGTGAATTGAGTCGAAAGCTCGCCGACCAAGAGAGCGACCGCTGGCGGCACGCGGCCCAGTTTCTGGAACAAAGTCTGAAGACAGATTGGAAGAATGCCCTCGATCGCCTGACTGCGGGCGGCGTTGTCCTGGCGGTTGTCCCGACCGCGCAGGCCACTCCGCCCGATGTGCTGTTGTTCGTCGAGGCGGATGACGCCGAGACGTTGCGATCGTTTGTCGCCACGATCCACACGGAACTCGCCCTGCGGGATGCGACCGCCATCGAAAGCCAGGTTCACCACGGGATGACGTACTATCGCACGGGGGAGGCGTTCTACGCTCAAACCGACAAGACTCTGGTGGCTTCGAATAGTCGCCGCCTGCTGGTCGAATCGCTCGACCGCGCCGGTCCGCCTGCGGCAGTGGAAAAACGACGGATCCCAGTGCCGAATCGGTCCGACAGGTCGCAATCTTCTGAACCACTCGCGGCGGTCCGGGGCTTTGTGTCACTGGAGTGGCTGCGGGGGATTCCCGAGATCGCGACGGCGTTACGAGTCCCCGCGACCGAGCCGGCGGGGCAGTTGCTGTTTGGCGGCTACCTCGATCTGTTTCGACGGGGGACGGTCGCCGAGCTGGACGTCGCCGTCGATCAGGAGGGGGCCGAACTCTGCTGCCGCGTCGACGCGGGCTCCACGGAACGGCCTCCCGAGTGGAAGGGCTTTTTCGCCGACGGAGTGAACTCACGTGCTTGGCCCGCGCTCAATCCTCCGGGCACGGTCTACACCGCGAGCTGGTATCGTGACTATCAGCAGCTTTGGGAAGCGCGACGACACTGGTTGACTCCGGACGTGATCGCGGAATTGGAAACGGAAAACGAACGCCAACGGAAGGCGGGAATGCGGTTTGGGGTCGTCGATCTACTCGAACAACTCGGGCCACACTTCCGGTTCGTTGTGGCCCGCGCGGCTGGCGACAACGCACGAGAAATGAACTGGCCCCACGCGGCATTCACGATCGATCTCCGCGATCCCAAGGCATTTCACAAGCGGTTTGTCGATCCGCTGACAGTCCTGTTGCGGGTGGTCGCCGGAAGTGTCGGGGGAGATGTGGAATCGTCCACAAAGGACGGGGTCACCGCGATAACACTGCGGCTCACAGCGACTCCGGAAAACGTTCTTCCCGAATCGGTTGTCCAGGCGATCAACCCGACACTATTGACCGGTCGTGGTTATTTGCTGGTGGCCACTTCCAACGAATTCGCGGTCGGTGTGTTTGACGAAGTCGATCGTCGGCCCTCCGGTCCGGACGCCGCATCGGCCGCCACCACCGATGAGCAACGGCTATCCCTGATGGCGATCGCCGACTTCTTCGCCCAGTTCCGGCAGGAACTGGAACGCAACGTCGTGCGGGACAAACAGCTCGGTCCGGCCGAAGCGAAACGTGAGGTCGATCTCTTCCTGACGCTGCTGCAGCAGCTCGACTCGATCTCCAGCCAGAGCCAGTTGCGGGAATCCGGGTTTGAGTACCGGATTCGCCTCGGAGGCGGATTGGGAACTGGCGAACAGCACTCCCGATGATTGGCGAGCCGAAACCGAACGGACTTCATTCCCAATCAGGATCCATCAGAGAATTTCGTGGCGTTTCACGAATTGGTTGGCTACCTTGAGAGTGTGATTCCTGTGAACACCCGGAAATTCTAGTCCCCTGGAGTCCTGTCATGACAGCGTCCGTCACCAATCGTCGTGAGTTCTTGTCGTTTCTGGGACGTGACATGTTGCTGGCAGGTGTGGGGGGCACGACAGCTCACGAAATGGGCCTGGTTCCCGGGCTGGCGAGCGCCTGGGCCGACGGAAACACCCGCCTCTCGTTCGGTTCGCTCGAGCCGCTCGCCGCCCTCCTCGCCGAAACCGCGCCCGACAAGATCCTGAGGGTGGTGGTTCCGTTGATCCATCAAGGGACAGAACTGCGGCAGATCGTGGCAGCGGCGGCGTTGGCCAACGCCCGCGCGTGCGGTGGCGAGGACTATGTCGGGTTCCACACGTTCATGGCGTTGGCCCCGGCTCTGCAGATGTCGCGGGAGTTGCCCAGCGAACGTAAGCCGCTGCCGATTCTCAAAGTGCTGCATCGCAATTCCCGCTGTCTCGAAGAACGCGGGGGAAGTTCGGCTGGCGACACCCTGACTCTGGTCGCCGCGACTGATGGAGTGAAATCCAGCGCCGTCGCGCTGCAAGACGCGGTGCGGGGTCGCGATTTGAAGGCCGCCGAGCAGGTTTTCGCCGGCCTCTCGGCGGGTTCGCCCGAGTCGGCATGGAACGATCTGTTGCCGACCGTTCACGACGGTTTGGACGTACATCGGACCGTGTTGGCTCACCGCGCCTGGGACATGCTGACGCTGGTCGGGCCGGAACATGCCAACACGCTGCTGCGGCAATCGGTCCACTACTGCTGGAAGAATGAGGAGTACGCCGCCAAGCGGTTCGCCCCGTTGCGTGAACTGCTCCCGAAGCTGTTCGATCAGCACGGACTGGCGGGCAAGAAGCGCGGCACCCGCGAGGCGGACGATACGTGGCTGGAATCGACGTTCCGGGCGTTGACCACTCTCGCACCCGCCGAGGCGGCGGGACTGGTTGCCGCCGCGCTGGCGGAAGGGTTTTCGCCCAATGCCATCACTGAGGCGATCGCCCTGGCGGCGAACGAATTGGTGCTGCGGGATGAAGGCCGGCCGCCGCAATGGGCGCAGCCAAACAAACCGGTGGGAAGCGTGCATGGTGATTCAATTGGCGTTCACGCCAGCGATGCCGCCAATGCCTGGCGTTACATTGCCGCCGCCAGCAGTGACCGCAACTGCTTCGCCAGCCTGATCCTCTCGGCGTATCACGTCGCGATGGATTACCACGAATCGACGCGAAGTGTGCGCGCCTGGTCCCCCCGGCCGACCGCCGAGGTTCTGAAATCGGTTACCTCGGAGGATCCGAAAACGCTGTTGGTCGAACTCGACGGCGCGATTCGCGAGAAGAACCAGGAACTGGTCTGTGGCGTTGTCCGACGCTATTGCGATTTGGGCCACTCCCACCGCCCGGTCCTCGATTTGCTGCTGGGTTACGCGACCAGCGAGGACGGAGCTCTGCACGCCGAGAAGTACTATCGCACCACCACTGATGAGCTCGCCCGGTCGCGAAAACAGCATCAGGCCCGCCAGCTTGTGGGTCTGGCCCGGGTGACAGCCAGCGAATTCGGCACCCCCGCCCCGGGTTACGAAGAGGCGTGTGGTTTGCTGAAAGTGCCGATGCGGGATTTGGTCGGCCGGAGCTAAAAGATCAATCCGGCGAACGTCCGGATTTTCACCAGACGACGGGGGCCGATCTCCAGAGGGTATTCATCGCGAGCCCGCGTCTATTCCTGAGCGCGAGTCCGACACAACGCGACGCGGAGGCCGCGGAATTCGCTGCGATAGCGTACGGTGTTTCCCACGCGGTTCGCCGACCGGAACGTGGATGCCACGCCGCCCCAACCTCCTCCGCGATTCACTCGGGCGGGGATCTCCGCCCGGTTCGCCACGGCCGGGTCTCGTTGTCCCGGCAGCTTTTTGACGTACAAGTCGACGCACCATTCCGAGACGTTTCCGTGAATGTCGTCATCAGATGAACTTCATTTGGAGTTCATTGTCGTCGCGAAAATCCCCAGCCTTCTCCCCCTCCCCGTCGGGGGGCTCCACGGAACTCGCGGGAGTATTAAGAAGCATCACGAAACAAATTGTGATCGCGGCGACGATTTTTCTCGCGAGGAGCGCGAGACGACGGCAACCATTCATTTGGGATCGCTCCATCTCGGGTTTCGACCAGGGGCTGTCATTGGCAGATCTCGTGGTTACGGTCAGGCCATACAACGAACAGTCCGCACTCTCTGCGAAGGTAGAATGAAACCGACTGGGCGCCATTTTCAATCTGCGTCCGATTGAAGTTTTTGTCCCAGGGATGGTGACAAATGAATTCGAATCGACACGAACACAAGGCAGTGTCCTCCCCGGTTCGCCCGATGCCCCGCGTGGGTTTGATTCGAACGGAAACCGAAACCGATTCGAAGGAATCGCATCCGAAATTCACATTTTCGGGTGCCCACCGCGATCTGGATGACCGATTGAATACCAGCATGTCCCTCGCGTACAATCCGGCAGAGGTGGAGGTGGAGGTGACCTCCATACGAGGTGGGATTTCCCGCCAGGCCAAACAAGAGGGAAACGCATTCCATGACCAAGAATTCTGTCATTGGTTGGTTGAAGGTAACTGCTCAATAACCCCTCGGAAACTGGTATTTACTCAAAGTCGGTTTTTCGGGGAATGTATGGCGCATGAGCCAGTCAGACCCCCAGCCAATCCAACCGATCGTCATCGCGGGAATCGAGATCCCGGCGGCGGAGCAGACGCCAC
>CAMATH010000049.1 GCA_945860955.1 Planctomicrobium piriforme | reverse complement strand
AGTTTTCTCCTGATGCCGGTCTGGAGCCTGCTGGCGATGCGAGGCGCGTTGCGACTTTCGAAGTCGGTGGCCCGCGCGGTCCGGTTGATGAAGAGTCCTCCAGACGAAGTTGTTGCCGCCTCGGTGTGAGAAATGCCTGGCTGTCGCCGAGCTTGCGTGATGTGGGTTTTGTGTGGTGTTGGAGTTGTCTTGGCAGGGGGCTGACGCCGCCCCGCTCGCCTGGTTTTTGAGTGCCCCATGGCTTCCCGATACGACATTTCGTTCTGCATTCCGACGTACAACTTCGGCGCGTACATTGGTGAAACGCTCGATAGTCTGATCGGACAAGCCGATGATCGCATTCAGATCGTGATCGTCGATGGCGGTTCCACCGACAACACGGCTCAGGTGGTGGCGGAAAAGTCCCGGCAATTCCCGCACATCAAATTCATTCAACGGCAGGAACGTTCGGGGGTCGACCGTGACATTCTCGAGTCGGTCGCTCAGGCGGAAGGGGAATACTGCTGGCTCTTCAGCAGCGATGACTGTCTTGCTCCCGGGGCGGTGGAATTTCTGCGCGGACAAATAGGGCGCGATTGGAATGTCTTTCTCACTGATTACGCGGTCTGCGACCTCCATCTGAATCGGCTCAACGGGCGGGGGATGATTCCGGTGCATGACACGACGTCGTTCGACTGGAGCGTGCCAACCGAGCGGTCGCGTTATTTTGAACTCGCGCAGAGTCCGACGGCGTTTTTCAGCTTCATCAGCGCCGTCGTCGTGAAGCGCGACGATTGGATGAGGGCTTCGCCGCAGGTTGAGTTCGTGGGGAGTTGCTGGATCATCGCAGCGCAACTGTTCGCCATGGCCCGTGAACGACTCGTCGTGCGCTACCACCCGGGTGAACTGGTTCTTAATCGGGGGGAGAATGACTCCTTCCTGGCCAAGGGACTGGTCAACCGATTTTCATTGAGCATCGACGGCTTTCGCAAGGTCGCCGAACACTATTTCGGAATGAATTCGCCGGAATCGCGGCATGTCAGTCGGGCCGTCAAGAACGAAGTTCCGCCCCCCGCTCTGATTCACTGTCGGTTGCGAATCGAAGACCCGGCGGATCGGCGGCGTCTCGACGCGCTGGTCTGCCGGCAGTATTCCGACGGCTCGTTCAGCGACTTCGTTCGGCGGCGATTCATTCTGGCACCCGACTGGTTGTTGCTCTCGGTTCGCTCGGCGCTCCGAATGTTCAAGTCACTCCGTCGACCGGCGTCTTCGCTCGAACGGTCGCCCGCCTCACTCTGATTTCTCACTCCGCGACACCGCATGACTCTCACGATTCATCAGCCAGACACCAAGGTGAGACGCATTTTCATCGACTGTACCGCGACGCGCGGCGACGGAATGAACACGGGGATCCAGCGCGTCGTGCGGAACATCGTCAACGCGGCCGAGGGAGTCGGTTCCGAACGGGGCGTCGAGTGCCGGGGGATGTACTTTGAGCCGACGCGGGGCTTCGTCGCCATCGATCAACTGGCTTTTCCGCAGGGACAACGCTCGTCGGGAAGTCGGCCGGGAAAACTATGGGCAATGCTTCGAAAGGTGCTGGCGTCGACCGGCGCGCTGGAATTCGTCCGAGAGGCGCGGCAGCTCGGTCGGCAGACCAAACACCTGGTGTTGTTCCCCGTACGCCGACTCTCCCGAGAGGGAATCCAGTACCAACCGGGCGACATTCTGCTGTTGATCGACCGCTCGTGGGGACGGGACTTTCCCTGGGAGGAAATCCGCTACGCTCAGTCGCAGGGTGCCGTCATTGGGCTGGTGGTCTACGACCTGATTCCACTCCAGTATCCGCAGTTTTTTGAACGGTCCCTGCAAAAAATCTTTAGTCGTTGGTGGGGAACGGCCCGGCAGGTCGCCGACTTCATCGTGGCGATTTCCGAAAGCGTTGTGGACGATATCGAGCGGATCGACGTTGTTCGTCCTCCCCGGCGTGGTAGTCGTCCCTTGTCGGCCGGGTCATTTCTTCTGGGTGCGGAACTTGACGGTGAGACGCAGGGGGGGGCGTTGCGTCCGGATCTTGAACTGGCCTTCCCCCAGTCCGGTCCCAAGAACACCTATCTGATGGTGGGAACGTTGTCGCCCCGCAAGAACCATGCGCTGGCGATTGATGCGTGCGATCAGCTCTGGAGCCAGGGAATCGACGTGCGGCTGGCGATCGCCGGCGGCAATGGCTGGGATTCCGAACCGTTGATCGAACGCATTCGAAACCACCCCGAGTTGGGACGCCGCCTCTTCTGGCTCGAAGGGGTCCGCGACCACGAACTCGACATTTGCTACCGTCGGGCAGCGGGACTGATCACCCCGTCGTTCGCCGAGGGGTTCAATCTGCCCATCGTCGAAGCGCTCAGCAAAGGCTGTCCTGTGTTCGCCAGCGACCTGCCGGTGCATCGCGAGGTGGGCGGAGAATACGCCGCGTATTTTGGCGTGAATAACGCCCTCGCACTGGCTCGGCTGATGGTGAAGCAGCAGCGCGGTGAACCGCTCGC
The DNA here is from genome assembly GCA_945860955.1 of Planctomicrobium piriforme. GTDB lineage: Bacteria > Planctomycetota > Planctomycetia > Planctomycetales > Planctomycetaceae > UBA10511. Next base: position 53,112 of record CAMATH010000049.1, on the reverse strand, counting down.
GGGGGTGAAATCACCGCATGATTTCCGCTGGCCGGGTTGGATCGAGAGTTGTCGCGACCTCCTCGATCGCGTGTTGGAACTCGCGGGATCACCCGCTACATCCGCCCTTCCCCGACCAGCACGACTCCCGGCTTCCCCGCATCTCGGCACGCCGCGTAGTGTTCGCGCAGGATGCCCAGTTGATCGCCCCGCTCCATCAACCGATAGTCGATCCCCCAGGATCGCAGGTTCGGCTCGGTGAACGTGCGGGCCGAATCGACGGCGTCCGGGTTGAGAAAGTTGCGGTAGCCAATCACCGCGAACAACGGCAATTCGTAATCGAACAGAAAGTTCCGTAGCGAATCGCCGGAGTCAAACAACCCGGTGCATTGGATCATCACCAGCGGCGCGGCCCCGCCCAGGTGCAGACCGGCGGCGATCGCCCACGCTTCCCCCTCGCGGCAGACACGAATCAGTTGGGGGGAACCGGCCGCGTCGAGCGCCTGTTCCCATTGCCCCAGCGTGCTGTCCGGGAGCCACACCACATGCGTGACTCCCATCAGCCGCAGCTCTTGCACCAATTGGTCGCCGGTGATCATGTTTTGGTTTCCGTTCAGGGGTGGTCGGGGGACACCCATTGTAATCCGCAGAGCCGAGCCCGTCAGGAAGCGGAGTCGGTTACCGCTTCCTGACGGGCGCGGCTCGGTTTTAACGGTGAATATCCCGCTGTGACGCGTATCGTCAAACCGGCCACCGTTCCACCACAACCTTTGTCTGCGTGTAGAACTCGACACCATGTCGTCCCTGGGCATGGAGATCTCCCAGGAAACTCGCCTTCGCACCACTGAAGGGGAAATAGGCCATCGGGGCGGCGACGCCGATGTTGATGCCGATGTTTCCCGCTTCGACTTCGTATCGGAATCTTCGCGCCGCGCCGCCACTGGTTGTGAAAATGCTGGCCATGTTGCCGAACTCGGCACTGTTGACCATCGCGATCGCTTCGCCGAGATCGGACGCCCGTATCAGACTCAATACGGGACCAAACACCTCGGTTCTGGCGATTTCCGACGTGGGAGAGACCTCATCCAGGATCGTCGGAAAGAGAAAGAATCCGTCTTCGAATCCGTCGACCGTCTTGCCGCGCCCATCGACCAGAATCCTTCCGCCACCGACGCCACCCGATCCGATCAGCCGTTCGACCCGTTCGCGACTCTCGGAAGAAATCACCGGCCCCATCTGCACACCGGGGTCGGCACCGTAACCGACGCGTCGCGAACTGGCCGCCTCCGCGATCGCTGCACAAAACCGGTCCCCCGCTGTTCCCACGGCGATCGCCGTCGATGCCGCCAGACAGCGCTGTCCCGCGCAGCCAAAAGCGCTGTCGGCGACAATCTGTGAGGTCAGTTCCATGTCGGCGTCGGGAAGAATGACAACCGGGTTCTTCGCCCCTCCCTGGCATTGCACCCGTTTTCCATTCGCGGCGGCCCGCGCATACACATGTCGGGCCGCGCTAGTCGAACCGACAAACGAGATCGCCGATACTCCCGGGTGGTCGATCAGCGAATCGACCGCCGCCCGGCCGCCGTGCACGAGTTGCGCCACTCCAGCCGGCAGCCCGGTTTGCTCGAGCAGTTCGAACATTCGCACGCTGGTGCGGGGCACCTTTTCGCTCGGCTTCAGGATGAGGCAATTGCCACACGCGATGGCGTAGGGCAGAAACCAGAGCGGAATCATCGCGGGAAAATTGAATGGCGTGATCGCCGCCACGACACCCAACGGCTGTCGAAATAGATGTTCGTCAACCCCCGGGGAAATGTCTTCGTTGTTCCAGCCTTGCAGGTAAGTCGGGATGCCACAGGCGACTTCGACGTTTTCGATTCCCCGACGAACCTCGGCCGTGGCCTCGGCCAGTGTCTTGCCGCACTCATCGGTGATCGTGCGCGCCAGTTGTTTCTGGTTCGTTTCGAGCAGCGTCTTGAACCGGTAGAGAAACTGCGCGCGATCGTTCGGGGGGACGCGTCTCCACTCGCGGTACGCGCGGCTGGCGACTTCCACGGCGGACCCGACAGCGGCGGCATCCGACTGTGGAACATACGCAAGCGGACTTGCGGTCGCCGGATTGACGACCGGCAGGTATTCAGCCCCCGCCGGCTCGCACCAGAGGCCACCGATGAAGTTCTTCAGCCGGGCTGTCGAGGTCATGATCGACGTTCGCTCGAATCACAATGCTTGCTCGGAACAAATGAATTCACTCGGCGAATCTCCGGTACTTTCCCGCGAAGTACAGTAACGGAGCGGCCCCTTCCTGACATTCCCCCGCGACGATTTCGCCGATGAAGATCTCGTGGTCCCCACCGGGCAGCACTTCATGCAGTTTGCAGTCGACCCAGCCCAGGCATCCCTCGAGAATGGGTGCTCCCGTGATGGCAGTTTTCCAGCCGATCCCCGAGAAATCCTTGGGACCGGGAGTCGCGAACCGCTTGGAAACCTCTTCCTGTTCCAAGGTCAGAAGATTGATCGCGAAGCTCTTGTTCGACTTGAGGTCGTCCCGACTGGCCGAGCGATTGTCGACCGCGACCAGCACCAGCGGCGGGTCAAGAGACAACGACGTGACGGCGTTCGCGGTCAGTCCCGTTCGAGCCGCCCCCTCACCGGTGGTGACAACGGTCACACCAGTGGCGAAGTGGCCCATGATTTTTCGCTGGAGTTTGGGGTCGAAGGGCATTTTGGAAGGAGGAGGGATGAAGGCGGAAGGATGAAAACGAAAGTTATTCGCGGGTGAGGGATTCGTCGAGGTTGAGGATGGCGAGGCAGACGGAGGTGAGGGCGGCTTGTTCGGTGGTGTCGAGGGATGCGTCGCGCTGGGCCGCGCCGACGGCGAGCAGCTTTTGGGCGGCTTCGGGATTTCCGCGGAAGAGTGCGGCCTGTCGATCGTAGGAGCGACGCAGGATCCTCAAGTCATTCTCGGTGGGGGGACGGCAGACGACCCGGCGGAATGCGTGGGTCAGGCGACCGGTCAGGTCGGCGGAGGATTTGTGACTCTGCTCGGCGAGCAGTCGCGCCGCCTCGACCCAGGTCGGGTCGTTGAGTGTCGTCAGCGCATGGAGCGGAGTGCTGGTCGCGCCGACCCGCACCCGGCAGGTCTGCCGATTGGACGTGTCGAACATGTTCGCGGGACTGACCGTCCGGCGCCAGAATGTGTACAGACTGCGCCGGTACAAATCCGTCCCGGACGACGCGGGATAGGTGAAGTCCCGTTCCTTGGTGATCGCCAGAGCTTCCCAGACCGCATCGGGCTGGTAGGGATAGACGGGTGAACCCCCGAGCCGATCGTTGAGTACTCCCGAGGCGGCCAGAGCCCAGTCCCGCAACACCAGGGAGGGCATGCGAAATCGGGCGGCTCGCGAGAAGAGGCGGTTTTCCGGGTCGCGCAGCCGCTGGTCGGGCGAGACGCGACTCGATTGCCGGTAAGTCGCACTCATCACGATTTCGCGATGCATCGCTTTCATACTCCAGCCACGCTCGCGGAATTCGACCGCCAGCCAGTCCAACAGCGCTCCGTGAATCGGAAACTCGCTCTGCACGCCGAAATCCTCCGACGTCTTCACGATCCCCGCGCCGAAAAAGTGCTGCCACATCCGGTTGACCTGCACCCGCGCGGTGAGTGGATGCTCGAGGGACATCAGCCACTGCGCCAGCCCCAGGCGATTTTGCGGAGCGTCCTTGGGCAATGGCGGAAGGAACGTCGGGGTTGAAAAACTGACTTTCTCGAGGGGCTTCAAGTACTCGCCCCGGTCGAGAATTTTCGTCTCGCGCGGCTGCGCGTCGCTCATCACCATCACGCGGGGCAACCGGTCGGCCCGATAGTTCGCCAGATCCTGCCGCAACCGGTCGGCCTTTGTCAAAACGGGGAGTTTTCCCGCGAGTGTCCCCCGCACTTTTTCGTCAAAGTGCTTGCGGAGATCGGTTTCGATCGACGCTTTCTCGGCCTCCGTGCGCTCTCCCTCGGGCTTACGCAACAGAGCCGACAATCCTTCCGGCAGTCCTTTTCCTTCCGCCGGCTTCCCGTCGGCGAACAGGCCGGAACGCCAGCCTTCGTACGCGGCGTTCGAAATCACTTTCGACTCGGCGTCGGCTGCCGCGATTTGGGCGTCAAATTCAGCGAATTTTGCCTTGTTCTCTTCCGACGGAACCTCGATGAACGGAGCGGCCACCCGAACTCTGGAAGAGAAGTACTGGGGCGTGCCACTCTCGGGAACGCGATTGAACGCGTCCATCAGGCCGTAGTAGTCGCGTCGGGTGATCGGATCGTATTTGTGATCGTGGCATTGGGCGCACGCCATCGTCAGCCCGAGCCAGGTGGTCGCCGTCGTGTCGATGCGATCGAACAGGTTGACGAACCGTTGCTCTTCGGCAATCGCCCCCCCCTCACCGTTCAACAAGTGATTCCGGTTGAACCCGCTGGCGATTTTCTGGTCGGTCGTCGCGTCGGGCAATAGATCGCCCGCGAGCTGCCAGATCGTGAATCGATCAAAGGGCAGGTCGGAGTTCAACGCCCGCACCACCCAGTCCCGCCACATCCACTGCCAGGTGTCACCATCTTGTTGAAACCCATTGCTGTCGGCGTACCGCGCGGCGTCGAGCCAGGGGAGCGCCATCCGCTCGCCGTAATGTTCGCTCGCCAGCAACCGATCGACCAGTGTTTCGTACGCCTTGGGATCGGGGTCGGTGACGAAACTGTCGACCTCGGCGGGGGTGGGGGGAAGCCCGGTCAAGTCGATCGACAACCGTTTGATCAGTGTGGCGCGGTCCGTTTCAGGGGACGGCGTCAGGCCATCGGCTTCGAGTTTTGCCAGGATGAATCGATCGATCGGCGACCGCCCCCAGTCGGCTTGTTTCACTGCTGGAGCCGGTGGTTTGACCGGAGGGACGAAAGCCCAATGCGACAGATAATCGGCACCCTCGGAAACCCATCGTTCGAGCGTCTGTTTCTGTTGATCGGTCAGTCTGCGGTTGGATTTGGGAGGGGGCATCAACTCGTCGTGATTGTCGGTTCGAATCCGACGGATCAGCTCGCTGGCCGCCACATCGCCCGGGACGATCGCCTGCGACTTGAGTGCCTCTTCGCGCAGATCGAGCCGCAGGTCTCCCTGTCGCTTGTTGGCATCCTGCCCATGGCAGTAGAAGCAGTTTTCGGAGAGGATCGGCCGAATGTCGCGGTTGAAGTCGAGACCGGGTGGCTCAGCCATCGCGGGGGAGACCAGGCCATTCGCCAGCACCGCGAGCGAAATGCCCACCCAACACACCGATCGCTGAATCGCTTTTGGAATCTTCGTCACCGAACTCCACTCCGATGGGAACCGTTGTGATTCACGCAGACCGCAAAGCGGGCCGCGCACTCGGAGAGTGCGCGGCCCGGTCGCAGTGTCGCCAAACGACAATCCCTCGCTACTTTGCCTGAGCCTGTTCTTGCGGCGGCTTCGGCGCTTCAAACGTCCGCAATACCTGGGCGTTCACGCCGTTCCAGACTCGCAAGACCCCGTCCTGGCCGGCGGCCACGACAACCGTTTCGCGTTCCGAAGCGGCGGCGGCAAACATGAAGTCGACCGCGCCGGCGAAGTTGCGGAAGTTGCTGCCATTGTCGGCCGTGTGGAACCGCACCGTCTTGTCGCCGCCGCAACTGACGAAGTTGCCGCCCCGACCCATGTACTGGATCGCGGTGACCTGCTTCCCGTAGCCGGCGATCGTCCGCTGCTGTTCACCCGTCTCGACATTCCAGACCTTGATGGCGTTGTCGGCGCCGGCACTGGCGATCTGCTTCATATCACCCCGCCACGTGACATCCAGTACGTGGTTGGTGTGACCTTCAAACGATTTCACCAGCTTTCCTGTGGCGACGTCGTGGATCTTCACGAACTTGTCGGCGGCACCCGAGAGAATCTGTTTGTCGTCACGAGAGAATTCCAGTCCGAAGACCGTATCGCTGTGCGCACTCTCAAGATTCTTCACCGGAGTCTGAGTGGCGAGATCCCAGATGATCAACTCGCCCGAACGGGAAGGATCTCCCCCGCCGGTGGCGAGCAGTTTGCCATCGTGACTGAAGTCGAGACTCAACACCCGGCTGACTAGCATCGAGTTCGCCAGGTCATCGGGGGTTTCCTTTTTCGGACCGAGGACACCCACCAGCTTCCAGGCGGGGTTCAGATCCCACACCCGAGCGGTCTGATCGTCGCCTCCCGACACCAGCGCGTAACCTGCGCCAAACGCCAGCGACCGGACCGGGGTTCCATGAGCGTCCAGCACTTCGAGCGGAGCGCCCGTCATCCCGTCAAATGTCGCGACCTGGCCGGCGTCGGTACCAATCGCCAGTTCTTTCCCATCACGCGAAAACGCGACCGCGCGAATCGGCTTTTCCCGTTCGGTACTCTTTGTCCGACCTTCCGTCAAAACCGCCTCGGCGGCCTTCTGCTTCGCGGTCGACTGTTCGAGGTCGGTTTTTGCCTTCGCGATCGCGTCGGTCGCTTCTTTCACCGCCTTGTCGGCCTGTTCCAGCGCCTTGACCGCCGAGTTCTTCTCGTCGTCGGCTTTCTTGGCGTTGGTCTGGGCGTCGGTCGCCGCCTTGTCCGCTGCCGTTTTCGCGTCGGTCGCCGCCTTCAGGGCAGCGGCGGTGTCGACCATCTTCTTGTCGGCGGCAGCCTTGCCGTCTTGTGCGACCTTCAAGTCGGCGTTCGCCTTTTCCAGAGCGGTGTCCGCATCAGTCTTCGCCTTTTTCAATCCGTCGTTGTTCGCGTCTTTGTTCAACGCTTCAACCGCCTGGGCTTGCGCTTTGACGGCCGCTTTCTGGACCGCGTCAACGTCGGCCAACGCCTTCTCCGCTTTGGTCTTTTCCTCAACGGCCACTTTCGCGGCGGTGTCGGCGTCGGCGAAGGCCTTGTCCGTCACGACTTTCGCGTCAGTCTTGGTCTTGGCTTCGGCGGCCATATCGGTCGCCTTTTTCTCAGCGGCCGCCTTCGCTTCCGTCGACTTCTTCTGCGCTTCGCTCCGTTCACCCAGTGTCTTCTCGGCGGCGGGGACGGCGGCAGTCGCGGCGTTCAATGTCGCTTTCGCCTCGGCTTCGTCGGCCTCAAGGTGATACACCTTGCGAACAAGCCGTTTGTCACCCTTCATCTGAACAACCTGCTGGTTGTTGGCGGCGTCCCACAGAATGGCGACGTTGTTCGCGCCACCCGACAGGTACCGGGTTCCTGCGGCGGAGACCGCGATCGAAGTCACGGGAGCGCCATGTCCCAGAGCGGCGACCTGGCCACCATTCGACAGCTCCCAGATGCGCATCGTTCCATCTTCACTACCCGACGCGACGCGCGTGCCCGCCGGGGTCACAATCGCGACGGAATTCACCGGACCACCATGTCCGGTGATCACGCGTTCGAGCGAGAGCGCTCGCGAGCGAATCGTCTTGTCAGCGGAAGCCGAGATGATCTGCCTGCCGCTCTCACCCGCCGAGCCGAGCGCTTCAACAGCACCGCCGTTGTCGGAAGTCATTTCCTCGATCAAGCCGGTCTTGTAGTCATGAACGACGATTTGATTGTTCGCGGTTCCCGATACGACGTGGACATTGTCGAGCGCGAACACGACGCTGCGGACGGGACCGGTAAAGCCTTCCAGGACCGGTTTGGGGCCGGCACCACCGTTCGCCGCCTGCCAGATGCGAACCTGATTGTTTTCGCCCGCGGTCGCCAGAAGCTGACCGTCGGTGCTGAGCGCGAGGTCGTGGATGGCGGCTCCCTGCGACTGCGCCCATTGCTGGGCACCATCGGAAACCTGATACCGGCGGACATTGCCATCAGCACAAGAGCTGTAAACCGCTTCACCACCAGGGGCGTAGGCCAGTCCGGTGATCGCCTGCGGATTCCCCGCGAGCATTTTCTCGACGGTCGGCTCGGCGATGTCAGCTTTGAACAGGGCGATCTGTCCATCGCTGAAGCCGGCGGCGACCTGCGTCCCAGCGGCGTTCCAGGCGACCGCTGTCACCGGATTGGGAATTCCGTTGGTGATCACCACCGCCTGACCGGTGGCGATATCCCAGATGCGAACCGACTTGTCAGCGGCACCCGAGACGATCTTCGCCGAGTTGGCGTGGAATGCGAGACTGCTGACGGCCGAGGCATGACCGGCCAGTTGTTTGGTGGTCTTACCGGTCGCCAGATCAACGAGCGTGATCTTCCCATCCGCTTCCGCGAGGGCGAGCATCTTTTTGTCCGGGCTCACCTTAAGGAACGGAATCGGAGCGGCGGCGGTCAGCAGGGGAGCCGCCGTTGCGGGAGCGGTGAAGACGCGGATTTGATTGTCGGCACAGCCAGCGATCAGTTTCGCGCCATCGACCGTCAGGGTGATCGCATTGACGGCCGCCGAGGTATCGAGCCGGCCAGCGACCGCGCCGTCGGCGACAGTCCAGGCGCGGATCGACTTGTCGTGCGACGCCGAGTAGAGCTTGGTGCCATCCGGCGAAAAGACCAGGCTGCTGACATTCGCGGTATGACCCGTGAGAACCTTGCCCGCCTGACCGTCGGCGAACTGGAACAACTTGATGGTGTGGTCGGCGGCGGCGGCCGCGATCCACTTGTTATCCGGGCTGACGGCGACGGAGGGAATCAACGCGGAGCTGGACGGCAGATTCAACCGCTGCCAGTTTTCGGGCCGGGCCCACAGTTTGACTTCACGATAACTTCCCGAGGCGATCAGATTGCCGGTGGGGCTAATCGCCAGCGAATGGACAAAGTCGCGATGCGACGCGCCCGGCTCGTACATCGGCTTGTCTTTGTACTTGATCGTGGCGAGCGCAGGATCACCCAGCTCGGCGACCAGATCACCCGAGGGAACATGGTAGAGGACCACCTTGTTGCCCCGACCGGCGACCGCGTATTGACCGTCGTGACTGACGGCGACCGCGTAGATCGGGTGGGTTCCCTTGGGCAACGGCTGCCAGTTGATCGCCGCGCCTCCGGTTCCCATCCCCACGCTGGCCCCTTCAAGGATCCATTGCTTGATGAGGCCGAGTTCTTCCGGCGTGACGGCAGCCGCTTCGACCTTATTGGGAAGTGGCGGCATCACGGGACCTGTCCCACGTGCCGACAGCTTGTAAAGCAGACTCTTGTCGGGATCTTTTGCGATGACCGCCGGGCCGCGTTTGCCCCCCTTCAGGATGCTCTTCACATCTTCCAGCACCAACCCGTTCTCGTTGATCGCCACGTTGTGGCAGGCCAGACACTTGGCGTCGAGAATCGGATAAATGTCGCGTTCAAAATCGACCGCCCGGCTGAGTTTGGGTTCCACCGGCTGAATCGCCTTCAGCTCGGTCGCCTCTTGAGCGTGAACGGTGGAGCAGAAAGCCGACAACAGGCTGGCCAGGACGGCACAAATCAGGGAGAAGCGACGCATGAATTCGGACTCCGTTACCAGAGGGAAGTATCTTTGTGTGGGGAGGCAAGCCGCCAATCCGGTGAGACTACTGCTGAACGTTGAGCGCCAAAGGCTGATCGATGGCCGACGCGCCATCGAATTCCATCGACGCCCGCACGACCATGTTGGGCAGTTGTCCGACAGTGGCGTCGGCCCCCGCCTGAATGACCAGGGTGCCTTCGTTTTTGTCGGCGGGGATGGTGACGGGAGCCGCCGACAGGCCGGCGACACCGGGAGGCAGGGGGAGCGACAGTGTCACAGGACCGCTGAAGCCGTTCGTTCGGGTGACCGTGACTTTGGCTTCGACATTCGCACCACGTTTTACTGCGCCCCCGTTGGCGGCGGCGACTGCCAGTGTGCCGGGTGCCTGACGGATCGTGACCGTGACGGCAGCGGCGGGAACGAAGACGGTGGGGGTGGCCGGCTTCGCCACGTTGGCGGTGTCGGTCGCTTTCTTGTCGGCGGCAGCCTTGGCGGCGACAGCAGCCTTGTTGGCGGCGTCGGTGTCGGCCGCCACTTTGTCGGCGGCGGTCCTCTCTTCCACTGCCTTCTTCGCCACCGCGTCGGTATCGACCGCCAACTTGTCCGAAACGACCTTCGCATCAGCGGCCTTCTTCGCCGCCTCGGCGGTGTCGGCCCCCTTCTTGTCGGCGGCAACCTTGGCGTCCTGGGCCTTTTTCAGTGCATCCGCCGTCTTGACGGCGGCTGCGTCGGCGTCGGCTTTGGCCTTTTTCAGGCCATCGTTATTAGGATCTTTGTTAAGCGCTTCAACCGCTTTGGCCTGTGCATCGAGAGCCGTCTTGTTGGCGGCGTCGGCGTCGACAACCGCTTTGTCGGCCACCGCTTTCTCGTCGGCGGCGGTCTTCGCGGCGGCAGCGGTGTCGACCGCCAGTTTGTCGGCAACGACTTTCGCATCAGCAGCCTTCTTCGCCTCGGCGGCCGTGTCGACCGCCTTCTTGTCGGCGGCGACTTTCGCCTCCGCCCCCTTCTTCGCCGCCTCGGCGGCGTCGACAGCGGTCTTGTCGGCCACTTCCTTCGCCTTGACGGCGGCAGCCGCCGCCTCGGGGTTGCGACTGTAAGGAACCTGTGCCGTACTCTGCATGAAAAACGTGTAGGTTCCCAGCGGGGCGTTATTCGCGACGTACATGCGGTAGACCCCCGCCGCCTCCCCCTTGTTGATCGGCTTGTTTTCGACCTGCACATTGGCCAACGGCGCGACGAAGGTCGTGGTCACGACATTGTCGAAACCGGCCCGTTTGACCAGTGACAGCGGAATCAAAATCTGGCTCCCGGCGTTCACGCTGAATTTCAGAGCGTCGGTCGCGACCTGGAGGGGAGCGGTTTCCTTCATGACTGCCAGCGTCAACTGCCGGGCGACTCGCGAGTCGGCGGCCAGTGTGGCGGCGGGATTCCCGCTCCAGACGATCGTGCCACCCCGCGCCTCGCGAACGACCTCGGGTGACTGTTCGCGTTGTTGTCGGGCAGCGGCGACGGCAGCGTTGGAATCGACGATTTTCTTTTCGCCGGCGGCTTTCGCGTCGACAGCGGCCTTGGCGGTCTCGGCCGCTTTGGTCGCGGCCGCGTCAGCGTCCACCTTCGCCTTTTTCAAACCGTCGTTGTTCGCGTCTTTATCGAGAGCCTCTTTGGCTTTGGTCGCGTTGTCGGTGGCGGTTTTCAGTGCCGCCTCAGTGTCGGTCACCGCTTTGGTCAGCGCGGGAATCGCATTCACAGCGGCGAGCCGGGCCGCCTCGGCATCGGTGACCGCTTTGACCAGTGCCGTATCGGGAATCCGGGCCTTGCCCACCACGCGGATCGGCCCGGCCCAGTCGGCGGCATTCTCGGCCGACTTGATCACCAGAATAGCGGAATTCTGGGTGGCCCCAATGCTCGCCCCCGCCGTCGTCACACCTTCCGGAAGTCCCTCAACCGAAAGCTGGATATCGCCAGCGAATCCGTCGCGGCGGTGGGCCATCACCATCACGTGGATGGCGTCTCCCTTGCGAATCGCCAAGTCCCATGTGGCGGCCTGCTGGTTCGGGTCGGCACTGGGGAACGCGGGCATCGCGACCAGGCGAAAATCGGGTTTCTCTTTCCGGATCGCCAATCGATAGACCAGCGACGGATCTCCGCGGTTCTCAAACGATCGATCCCGGACAGTGACCCGGTAGTTGCCCTCCGCGGGGACGGCGAACCGATAGCTGGGATCGTCGGATGTCGTGTTGAACAGTGCCGCACCGATATTCACCGCGTTGTCGTCGGCGATCGTCACCCGGGTCAGTGTCTCCTGCCCCTTGTCGTCGACCTTCACGGCATCGAGCGCGAAAACCGGGTCCGACGAATTGCCATTTCGCTGACCAAACACATCGATCCAGTACACTTCTCCCGCCTTCGCGGCGAACTGGTACAGATCGCTGTCACGCCGAACCTGGAATTGCCCGGTCACCTCTGCGGGAACCGCGATTTTCTGCGCTTTGTCTGCTGTGTCGTTGGGTTCGACTTCGACAAGCGTCGGCGAGTCACTGAAGAAGACCGTCACGGGAGTGGCCGTTCCCGTCGGAGCCGAGTAAACGTAACTGAATCCATCCACACCCGACGCCTCGGGCCGAACCGTTCCTGAGGGATCCAACAGCGTGGTATTTGCCGGGATCGCGATCGACGCCTTGATCGACTCGAGAACCTTACCGTCCAGCCCCTTCATCGTCGTCGGCTGACCGCCCGGAAGGTTGCGACCGTACAGAGTGAATTCGCTGGTGGTGCCGGGTAGCCCTGAAGCGGGCAACAGGAACTCTACGCGGGGACCGGTGTGCAAGGTGAGTTGATAAGGATACTCGGCGCTCCCCGCGAACACGCGATCGGCAATGTGGAGCAGGTAGTCGCCATCCGCGGGAGCGGTGAAATCCACAACCACATCAGACCGACTGATTTGGGCGCGACGCATCAGCCGCTTCTGTCCCGAATACAGCTCGGCCACGGCCTCCATGCGGGTATCCGACCGACCCGTATTGATCTCGGCTAGAATCCGTTGTCCGGCCTTCAGGTTGAATTTGTACCAGTCGACGTCGGCGGCCCCATCGGAGCGACCGAACACAACCGTGTTCAATTCGAGAGCCTGCGCCTTTTCTGGCTGATTGTTCGGCTCAATCTCCAGAATCGACTTGCGGTCGACAACACTGAATGTTCGGGGATTGCTGAGCCCATACAAGCTACGAACTCGCAAGTCATGGAGACCGACCGGGACGTCTGCCGCCACGGTCACCGTGAACTGATTCGGAATCGGCTCGGGTTTGCCCGCGACCATCTGGGTCTTGGGGACGCCAGTGATTCCGGGATGTGAAAAGTGAAGCCCCGTCGCTTCATCCAGATCGGTGCCAGCGACTGTGATATCAAACGCGATCCCCCGCTGACCTCCCGTGGGATGCAATGACGCGATTCGAGCCTGAGGCAACTGACCCCAGACAATCGCCGGGACGATCATGGGCGCGACAACCGCCGCGAGCACCGCGACCAGGAACGGGTGGATTCTCGCAATCGAAGTCGACGACGGGTTCGCGTGCGAACACGACGCGGAGATTCGGAAACGGGAAAACAGCATGGCGCATCCTTCCATCGAAAAGCGGGTTCGAGGAGCACGGGGTCGCAAAGCGTCCAGTGCGGCCAAGTCCGAAGTATTCGGAAGTCGAGTTAGGGGTGGGAAGCTCGGTCGATCCGTCGGTCTCGCCGCACGGCCACGCTGGCCAGGGGTCGAGACGTGTCAAACAGGTGGGATGATGTCGAGAAGTCTCGCATCACTGATTCTTGATTCTAATCCGTTCAGGGAGCGCTGGCAAAGGAGTCGGGTTGTGCGGGGATTTCAATTCCAGAAATTCGAAGAATCGACGCCCGAAGAATTCGATCCTGCGCTTTTCGCATTCCTTACGGGGCCTTTTTGCGAACTTCCAGCAATCGGGCGCGGTACCGGTCGTAGAACCGGGTATGCCGGCTTTCGGCAGAATACGCCTTGCCACCAATGAAGATTCCCTTGTATTGCGTGGCGGGTTGCAGTGGCGAACCGTCGGTCACCACGAAATTCGCGAGTTTGCCGGACGCCAGAGTTCCGACCTGCTGTTCGATTCCCAGGATCTTCGCGGCGTTGACCGTGACCGACTTGAGGGCTTCGGCCTCAGGCAGGCCGTATGCGACCGAAATCGCCGCGTCGAAAGGTGCGTTCCGGGCATTCGACGCGCTGAAACCCGCGGTTCCGGTCGCATTGGATCGAACGCAGAACAACACCCCCGCTTCGTGCAGCCGGCCGGCGTTGGCATACGACGAATCGAACGGATCGTAGTCTGTGAACGGTCGATTCATCACTGCCCCGATGATCACCGGGACATCACGCTTCTTCAGTTCCGGGGCCAGCTTCCAAGCCTCGGCGGCACCGGTGATCACGATCGACAGGTTTTCCTTTTCGGCGAACAGCAATGCCTCGGCGATTTGCTTTCGCGAGTCCGCCTCGATATGGACTCGCTTGCGTTTGGCGAGATACGGCTCCAGCGCCTCGAACCGGGGGTCGACAATCGGTGGCGTCACGCCAGCCGCTTTGAGCTGCTCCTTGAGTTTCAGGTAGGTCCGTGCCTCTTTCAGAAACTTGCTGAGCGAGTCAATCGTCGGCTGATTGTCCCCTCCACCTGGCCATTCGATCTGCAGCGCGACTTCGTAGTCGCGAATCATCTCGGGGACCGTCCATCCGGAAAGCTGGATCAGTGAGGATTGTCCCCCCATCAGTGCGCCCGCCGGCCGAATCAGCGAGGTCGTGACACCGCCGGCACGAGCGACAGGAATCAACTCCGAGTCCGGATTGACCGCGACGCCGGCACGCAAGTCAGGCTGAAACGCCCCCGGTTCATTAAAATCGTGCGTCTCCTGAATCGAGCCAATTTCCTGCAGGCCCAAAATCGATCCCGCGTCGATCAAACCGGGATAGATCTCCAGTCCCGTGGCATCGAGCGTCGCCGTTCCCTCGGGAATCGCGATCTCTTTGCCCACAGCGGCAATTCGATCTCCATGAATCAACAACTTCCCCTGGTCGATCGCGGGACCATCCATAGGATGAATCTTCGCGCCGACCACGGCGTACGTGGTTCCCGCTTTGGACAGCTCCAGCACCTTCTGGCGAATCTCGGCGGATGACGGAGTCCAGGCGGGGGGAGTCGCCGACGCTTTCGCAGCCGCCTCCGACATCGTGGTGGGCTGCTTTTCGCGGATGAAATAGGGAACGCCATCGATCAACGTCATTTCGCAGCGCGAGAAGATGCTCAGCGGATTCCCGCTGTAAATCGCGATGTCGGCATCTTTCCCCACTTCAATCGAACCCATCCGGTCGGCGATTCCCAATTCCCGCGCGGAGTTCAACGTCACCATCCGCCAGACCGCCTCCGGCGACGCGTTGCCATAGCGCAACATTTTCGCCGCCTCGATATAGAGGTGTCGCATCATCTCGGCGTCGTCACTTTTCAACACCGTGTTGACCCCCGCTTCGTTCAACAGCGACGCGTTGTAGGGAGTCGCGTCAAACGCTTCGACTTTGTAGGCCCACCAGTCACCAAACGTGCTGCAGCTCGCCCCATGGGCGGCGATTTCGGGCGCGATTTTGTACCCCTCCAAAACGTGTTGCAATGACCAGACGCGAATCCCCAAACCAGATGCGACCCGCAACAGCATCAGAATCTCATCGGCGCGGTAGCAGTGGCTGTGGATGAATTTCTGGTGTTCGACAATGTCGGACAGCGATTCCAACCGGAGATCTCGACGAGGTGGCAACAACTTCACCGGTTGGCCGGCGGCCGTCAGGGCGGCAATCGCCTTGTTGTATTCCAGCCATTCCCGACGATAGTCAATCGCCTCCAGGAAGGCCCGATTGAGTGTCGCCTCGACCCCCATGCGGGTGTTCGGAAACCGCCCCGTCCGCCGTTTGACGTTTTCGCCCAGCGCGAATTTCACTCCCTGCGGGTTGCCGTGCAGCAGTTGATCGTGCGCCAGCTCGCCATATTTCAGTTTGACCACGGCGTCCTGGCCCCCGACAACATTGGCCGATCCGTGGAACAGTCGCGCCGCCGTTACCCCGCCCGCCAGCGCTCGGTACGCCCCTGGGTCGTCTGTGCGAACAACGTCCCGCACCCGGACCTCGGGCACCAGTGACGAGGTCGCCTCGTTCACTCCCCCCATCCCGTCGGCGAACATGATATGGCTGTGCGTATCGATGATTCCCGCCGCCACGAAACGGCCGGTCGCGTCGATCACCGGCATGTCGGCGTCGGGAACCAGGTCGGGGCCAATCGCGGCGATCTTCCCCTGCCGTATGAGAACACTGGTGCCCGGCAACGGCGCCCCCACCCCGGTGAGAACGGTTCCATTACGAATCAGGACGTTGCCACCTGTCGGAAGATGACGCTGACGGCGGTCGGAATCGAGTTCCGCCGGGAATTCGGCGGAGTTGAGTTCACCCGGTTTGGGTTTCGAATCACCGACGTCGAGAGTGAGCTTGCCCCCACCTTCTTGGGGAGCGGATTCTTCTTCCCGACGTTTCGCAATGAATTTCGTCGGTCCGCCAAACGCCGACTTCATCGTCCCGGCGGCGGTACCCGACTGTTTCTCGTCGACTTCGCCTTGGAATTTCAACTCGATGGCTTGGGCACCAACGCCGATCGAGACGACGAACTCGAATTTGCGACCGTCGACTTTTCCCGAAGCGATTTTTCCTTCCCCCTGTGGGCTGCGAAAGAGACCCGACAGGGTCGCGGCGTTTTGAATCAACTCGGTCGACGCGAACAGCTTCGCGTCACCCGCGTCAATTTCGAGAGTCCACTGGCCCGCGAGAGCGGCGTTGGGGACTGGGGGAGCCGCAGGGGGAGGAACCGGTTTGGCGTCGGTGTGGTATTCGAACCGTGCTCCGTCCACGAAGAGAAATCGCACTTTGGAGCGTTCGTCATCGAAGGGGCCGGTCATGACGACGACATGGGCGAGCTTGCCTGCCTCCAGCGTTCCCAGCCGACTTTCTTGTCCCAAGAGCTTCGCCGCGTCGCGAGTGAGCGCCGCGAGGGCCGCTGACTTGGGCAGCCCCGCTTCGATCGCCTGACGCAGACCGCGAAACAGCAGGTGCGGTTCCCCAAGTCCTTCGGTACTCAGGGCGAATGGAATGCCGGCGGCATGCAGAGTCTTGAGGTTCGCGGTCTGGTCCTTCCAGCGATCGACGCGACTTTGTTGAACCCTCCGGGGATCTTTGAGTTGAGGTTGCAACCGGTCACCGGCAGGTTCGACTTCCACTTTGGGAGAGTCTCCCCAGGCGACTGTGGCGATGATCCCTTTGGCGGCAGCTTTCAGGCGGTCCATCGCGCGCCAGCCTTCGGAAGCGCCGACGATGACGGGGGGGAGTTCGTGTTCAGCGGCGAAATCGAGGGCGCGGTGGATATCGTCACGCGTTTGGGCGACGAAGAGCGAGGGGCGATGGGTGACCAGGGTCTGCGCGAGAGACTTGAGAACGAGGTCTTCGGGAGGGCGCGGGACCGCGGGAATTTTTTCGTTGTAGAGTGCGGAATGGATGTGAAACCGCCGCGCGTCGAGCAGCGCCTGACGGAGATGGGCGGTCGAACCCATCAGGGTGGAGGGGTAGCCCCCCTGGCGAATCGCGAGGAGTTGAAATTCGGGAAACGTGTTTTCGATAAGAACCGATTCGCGTGGAGGGAGCCCGCTCGTGGAGAGGAGAGCCGCGTCGCCGCTGGCGATTTTGCCCATGGGGACGACATGTGTGGCGGTGAAACCGAGCTTACGGCGGGCTTCGAGCAGAGGCGGTTCGGCGCGGAGCGCGTCGCGGACGACGAATTCGGGTTGGAGTCCGCGGCGTTCGTCGGAGGGGGTGCCGGCGAGGGCGAAGCGGGATTGATCGATGGGGCGTCCTTCATCGACAGCGGGGACTTTTTTGGGGTCGATGAGGGCTTGAGAGGCGGCGTCGATGAAGCCGGCGTAAATCACCAGTCCCTGGGCATCGATGGTCTCGGCGTCTGGCGGGGGTTTGACGTCGGGTCCGACGGCGACAATCAAGCCGTCGCGAATGACGAGAGTGGCGGTGGGAAACTCCAGTTCGGGAGAGACCACAACGCGGGCACCGGTCAGTGCAAAAGTGTGCGGCTCAAAACCCGCGGAGCGCGGGGCTTGGGCGAATGCGAAGGACTGCAGGAGAACGGAGCAGGCCAGCGCGAGGAAAGTGCTGCGAAATTGTGAAAACATGCGGGGAGAACCCGGGGTGATGAACAGGGGGACTGGCGGGGATCTACCAATGAAGAAGAGGTTAACAATGGCAGGGGAGCGCGTGCCAGCAGTGGAGAGCAGGGAAAACGGGGAAAAGTCGACAATTTGTGGTAGTTTGAATTGACACACCGACGTCGCCTTGTATGATACGGGGGATCAGAGCCTACGCGACTCCGAGAACACCATCCGCCAGATGAGCGGAATTTCTTCTCCCGGAGTCAAAAACGAGGTTCGAACCGGGCTGGCGCAGAGCTGCATGGCGAATTGGTGTGCGGCGGTGTACCGGTCGGGAAACTGGCTGCGAAGGATCGGTGGTTAAGGCCTCTGTGAGTTCGACAGCCTGGGACGCGGTGTCGTTCCGCTCCGTTGCAAGCCACATGAACCGGGAATTGCGCGGCGGGGGATGGCGCGGATGGACCGGGTGTCGGGAGCTGTGGGTATCTGCCACGGGAAGGCTGACGGAATGCCTTTCAGATTGAGCCGCTGAAATTGGCTGCTTGAATTGGTTCGGGGGTTGAGTTTCCAGGCGTTCAAAGTCTCGGGGAATTGCTCCCGGCTGGGTGTGGTTATCGGCCCGGCGGGCCGTTGATTGACGAACCACCGTGAGTCGGACCATTTTGCGTCAAGCCATTGTGGGTCAAACCACCGTGAATCGAATCGCCGCGAGTGAAATTGCGGTGAGGTGAACCTTAACGTTGTGCCACGACCGCAAGCGTGTTGGCGTCAAGAATGTCGACCGAAGCGGCGCGGGTGGAACGATTCTGGGGTCGGGAGTGTCCCGACTTGAGTGATCGCCTTTATGGACGATTGGTCTGCCGGCTTGGACGATTGAATGGGTCATTCGCCCAGATTCAGTTGGTAAGCGTGAGCTGGTGACGAGTACTGACGGCGAGTGCTGATTGGCGCGAAACTGGTGGCGACTTCGCCTCCTGTTGGAAATACCGCCTCTGCGGGTTTCCGGGGAGTTTCCCCGATCGCGCGTCCCGTGGGACGCACTCTCCGCAAGTCCGGCGGGCGGCGTGTGGATTCTTTGTTTGGCGTCTTCGCCAACGAATAACTCCCGCCCAAACGTGTTGCTGAAACCCTTCTCTTTACTACTAGGACAGTTCCCCTGCGCATGGCACGCAAGAAAGTCATTCCCGAGCAGGATGTCGTTTTCGAGGAAGAGGGCGCATTCGACGACTCGGAAGAGACCGTTGAGGCCCCCGCCCCGGTAAAGCCGGCCAAAGCGACACGCGCCCCGCGAGCCACCAAGGCCAAGTCGGCGGCAGCGAAAGCCGAGGCGGAAGCCAAGGCCCTCGAAGAAGCGAATCGCGCCGCAGACGAAGCCCGTGGTCGCGAAATCCGCGAACGCGAAGCCCGCGAGGCTCGCGAACACGAGGCACGGGCTGCTGCGGAAGCGGATGCTCGCGCCGCCGAGGCGCGGGCGGCGGCTGATTCGGCCCGCGTTGCGGCCGAACGGGCCGAAGCGCTCCGGGCGGCGGCGATTCAAGCCGACATCGAGAGTCGGCGGGGGGAAAGCGAACAGCGTCCGTTCGGAGGCGAACCGCGGCGCGATTCGTTCCGTGGTTCACGCGGTGCTGCGGGTTCCCGACATTCCGCCGGTTCGCGGGATTCGGGACCGGTCCGTGGCTTTTCATCACGCGACTCGGCACCTCGTGACGCTGCTTCTCGAGACACGGGTTCGCGAGACACGTCGTCACGCGATACGTCGGCCCGAGAGTCGGCACCGGCCCGGGAATTCACACCCGATCGCGAAGCGGGCGAACAGGATCAATCGACCGAGGAATCGGAATCGAAGCGTCACAAGCGCAAACGACGGCGTTCGAAGAAGGGAGCGGCCAAGTCGGCGGCTCCTCCCCCGCCTCCTCCCGCCCCACGCGGCCGTCGTGGTCGCCAGGGGGGTGGTGGTCCCGATCGAGGTGATCGCGGTGACCGAGGTGATCGTGGCTCCCGGTCCCCCTATCCCTACGCCCCGAGTCCCGGCGACGACCTCCTCCCGTCGATTGGCGTTCACGAAGGGGTTCTCGAACTGCACCCCAAGGGGTACGGGTTTCTCCGCGATCCCAAGAACAATTTCGCTTCGACGAAATACGACCCGTTCGTCGCCGCCTCGATGATCGAGCGGAACAAGCTCCGTGAAGGAGTTCTGATCCGCGGCGAGATTATCCCCGGCAACAAGGGACAAGGCCCCCGGCTGCGGAATATCGAATCGATCGAAGGACGCACGCTCGAAGAAAACCAGAAGGTCAAACCGTTCGAAGAATTGACCGCGGTCAATCCCTTTGAACGGATCCGTCTGGAGACCGGGCCCACTCCGGTCACGATGCGGGTTCTCGACCTGCTGACGCCGCTCGGTAAGGGGCAACGCGCCCTGATCGTGGCACCTCCGCGTACCGGCAAAACCATGCTGTTGCAGGAGATTGCCAACGCGGTCAGCGTCAATCATCCGGAAATGTACCTCATCGTGCTGCTGATTGATGAGCGGCCCGAAGAAGTGACGGAAATGCGTCGTCGCGTTCGCGGCGAAGTGATTTCCTCATCGATGGACCGCGACGTCGAGAGCCATGTGCGAATCAGCCAGCTCATCATCGAGCGTGGCAAGCGAATCGCCGAGGCGGGTGGACAGGTCTTCATTCTGCTCGACAGCATCACCCGGACCGCCCGAGCCTTCAACAAGTGGATTGGGAACACCGGCCGAACGATGACCGGTGGTCTCGACGTGAAGGCGATGGACATTCCGAAGAAGATGTTTGGAACCGCCCGTCGGTTCGATGAAGGGGGTTCGCTGACCGTGGTCGCGACCGCCCTGATCGACACCGGCAGTCGAATGGACGACATCATCTTCCAGGAGTTCAAGGGAACGGGAAATATGGAGCTGGTTCTCAACCGCCAGCTTGCCGACCGCCGCGTCTGGCCCGCAATCGACATCACCATGTCGGGAACACGGCGTGAAGAATTGATTCTGACCGCCGAGGAACTGGAAGGGATCACCATGCTGCGACGCAGCCTGGTGTCGATGCCACCGGTCGAGGCGATGGAACAACTCGCCAAGACGTTGCAGCGGTTCCCGACCAACCGGGAATTCCTGACGAAAATCCGGGCGATTCTGTAACGGCCTCGTTCCACGAATGACCCTGGAATTGACATCCCGGGTCATTCGCTGTCGAGACGCGATCTGCATTCCGCCGGGGAGAGATTCTCTCCGCGGTCCTTCCAACTGCTTTTTCAGGAGTCCTCTTCATGGCTTTCACTCTGCCTGCGCTCGCTTACCCGTATGGTGCTCTCGAACCGATCATCGACGCCAAGACGATGGAGATTCACCATACGAAGCACCACCAGGCGTACATCAACAACGCCAACGCGGCGCTCGAAAAATTCCCCGACTGGGCTGCCAAGTCGCCGGAAGAAATCGTGAAAACCCTGGCCCATGTTCCGGAAGAGATTCGAACCGCGGTCCGTAATAACGCGGGCGGTCACGTGAACCACACCCTGTTCTGGACCGTGATGGGTCCGGGTGCGGGGGGCGAGCCCACAGGCGACCTGGCCGCCGCCATCAATGGCACGTTTGGCAGCTTCGCGAATTTCAAAGAGCTGTTCACCAAGGCCGCTCTGACCCGCTTCGGCAGTGGCTGGGCTTGGCTGTCGGTCGACAAGGGAACGCTGAAGGTCGAAAGCACCGCGAACCAGGACAGCCCGCTGACGGAAGGGCGGACCCCGGTCCTCGGGATCGACGTGTGGGAACACGCGTACTATCTGAACTACCAGAACCGTCGGCCCGACTACATCGCCGCGTTTTACAACGTGATCAACTGGTCGGAAGTCTCGAAGCGGTTCGCCGCCGCGAAGTAGTTTTTCGTTCCACGCGGTCAAAACAGTGCAGTTGGCACCGAGCCGCGTTCGTGAGGAAGCAGTACTCGATTACCGCTTCTCCACGGGCGCGGCTCGGGCTCATTTTGGCGTCACCGACCTGTGGAGAATTGTTCAACTCCTCGCGGTAGTCGAAATCATCCCGCGCCGGCACGGAACCTGGCGAGTTCCGCCTCAAGGGAGCGGATCTTTTCCTCGGCAAGTCGTTGTGCCGCCTCAGCGGCATTGCGGGAATTGTGTTCGGCTTCCACATCTGTCAGCAGGACTTCTCCGGTTTTGGTATCCCGGATCACCAGATCGCGTCCGTCGAGTCCCAGCGACAGCCCCAGAATCTCACTCGACAACCATCCCGCCGCGTCGGATTCGATGGGAATAAACGAATCTCCAATCCGTCGGAAACCTCGAATGGGTGGCTTCAAGTAGTCGGAAGTCGGGTCATAGAGGAAGTACTCTTTGACTCCCATTTCCAAATATCGGCCGGGCTTCACGTCGGTGTCGTTCTTTTTCGTCTTCCGAGACGTCGTCTCGAACACGACTTCGGGCGGGAGTCCGCCTTCCTCCCAGACCTTGTAGGTCCGCCGATTTTCCGAGCTGCGCCCCCGGACGACAAACGCGTCCGGCGAGACGCATTTCTTGGGATTTCCCTCTTCGTAATAGACGAACAGATTGCCGGAGATGTAGACCTGCTCGCCCCGATAGCGGCGTTTCAACAGGTCCAGAATCCGGACCATCCAATCACGATGCAAATCGCTCTCTGCCATCGGTTTGCCATCCGCATCGGGGTAACTGATCTTCCTCGGTGTGCGGGTTACGGACATTCGAACCTCGTCGTTTGCACTGGTCTCGATCACGATGCCGGTCAGGCACGAATGAAGGAATTGTAATCGGAAGCCATCGAGCCGTGGAGTGGAAGATTTTGGGAACCGCCCTCATCGGTTGGCGGCCACCGACTCCGCTTCCTGATGGGAACCACCTCATCTCGCCGCGCGACCACGCGGAAGGTGTCACGCAACGCGAAATGCAACCGTCGACAACCTGTTCATCCCTTTCATCCTCTTCATCCTGTCTCAATTCTTCCGTCCGCTACGCAAATCAGGCGACCATCAGCCACCGGATCAAAGCGCAGACCCCCAACATCCAGGGCACGTTGATTGCCGCGGCGACGATCGCATTCCGTCGCGGCACCGGCCCAAGACGTTCATCGGACAGGAAGACCTTCAGCAGGATCCAGGTGACGTACGGTTGGAGAGGCATCCACAACAAGCCAAACAACGCCGACCGGAGCGCGCGATTCGCCCACTCCTCACGAGACGTGAGCTGCGTTTCCACGTCGTCACCGTCAGTGTCTGCGCCACCGTCACTGTCGGCGTCACCCGCTGCCGATCCGGAAGCAGTCAGCAGCTCAGCCGACTCCTCCACACTTTCCGATTTGTCGCGCGAAACGGGCATGGAGTCCACGCGCTCCGCCAGAATCGCGAGCGCTTCTTCTGCGTTACGAGAAGCGGTCTGCAACTTGATTCCCCCCACGGCATTGGAGAGGTACCAAGCGGTCTCGACCATTTGTTCCCCCGAGAGAAACGCTTTGACACCCGCGTCCTCAAGGTAACTTTTCGCCAAGTTCGCCTCAACCGGGCTGGCATAGGTCGCAACCGTCACGAATTCGTCGTTCATTTTGAAAACCTCCGCCTTGTTTCCTGATCCGTTCCGGTTCAGTCATTCCGAACTTGCGACTTTGACCAGTCGCCGACGAACCTTTGTTGAAAACAACTCTCTAGTATTTGAAACGTTGAAAAAATGGAGAGGTTCACGCCGAATGTTGGCCATCTGGCCAAATGACCACATCCATTTCCACGTCGGATCGATTTTGAGAACAGAAATAGGGAGTTGCGGGAATGTGACGCCGAGCTTCGGCGATACTCTGGGTCGCCGGCATCCTTCGATGTCGCGACGACGCGGGAGGGTGAAGGTGATCGGTGGCTAACCACCGCTGGCGTGCGGAAGTGGGGGTTACGCGGCTCGGCTGGAATCGGATCCTTCTCCCCGTTTTCGGGGAGAAGGTGGCCGAAGGCCGGTTGAGGGGCATTGCGGGTGATTGTCATCAATGCGTTGCATTAGAGAAGTCGTTACCGGCGATGGGTGTCCCCCTCACCCCCGTCCCGTCTCCCCGCGGCGGAGTTGAGTTTGCTTTGCAATGTCGCGCGCGGGGAGAGGGGGGGGGCGGCGGCTGCGCCGCGGGGCGTTTCCGATACGGCGTTTCAATCTGTCTCCACTCGACTCTGCCGAAGGCGTCCAGACCGCGGCGTCGTAGGAACGCCGTCCGCCACACATCGCGACGACGCTTTTTGTCGCGACGACGCTCCGCGGCGTCGCGCCCGACGGCGCAGCCGGCGGCGAGGTCGGTAAACGTGACCCGTCTTTTGACTTCACCATCGTGCAAGCAGGCGTTTCCGATGCGGCGTTTCAATCTGTCTCCACTCGACTCTGCCAAAGACATCAAGACCGCGGCGTCGTAGGAACGCCGTCCGCCACATATCGCGACGACGCTGTTTGTCGCGACGACGCTCCTGCGGCGTCGCGCCCGACGGCGCAGCCGGCGGCCAGGTCGGTAACCGTCACCCGTCTTTTGACTTCACCGTCGGGTGAGCAGACGTTACCGATGCGCCGTTTCAATCTGTCTCCACTCAACTCTGCCGAAGTCGTCCAGACCGCGGCGTCGTAGGAACGCCGTCCGCCACATGGCGGCAAGTCGGTCGTTTCTTTTGCCTTGTCCGGTATAATCCGCCCGCAGCACGTTGGCTGCGGGGACACGCAGGAACGTCCATCGCGTGGTCCGCGGCGGGTCCTGGAACAATTCGGCCAGGAACTGCCGGGCGGCGTATCGCAACAGGAACAGGCCCGAGAATCGCAACAGGAATCAGGGATTCCGGGTCTGTCTGTTCCCCGGCACGACGGCCGACCGCAGTGGCGGTCGCCGACGGACGGCGCGCGTTCCCGTCTCTGAATGGTCGCTGACCAAACGGGACAAAACCTGGATCAGCCCCCGGCGGGCGTCGATATCCGTCTGGGCGCTGGCCCGAAAAAAGACAGAGAAGACGTTCGCCGGGGCACCCTGCCTTATGAAGAACGCGACCGCCTTGAATCCAAATCCGCCAACCGCTGTCACCCTGGAACTGCCGGAAGGCGTTGAGTTGGAATTTCGCTGGATACCTCCCGGGGAATTTCTCATGGGGTCGCGCGGCGAATATTCTGATGAAGAGCCAGTCCACCTGGTGAAAATCACCCGCGGGTTCTATCTGGGGCGGTATCCGGTGACCCAAGGGCAATTCGCGGCGTGGAAGAAGTCGCATGAAAACTATTTCCCCGGGGATCTGCGCCGGCCGGTTGAGCAGGTGACGTGGGACGAGGCAGAGGAGTACTGTGCTTGGTTGAATGACCGATCCCAGGTCACTTGGCCGCCTGGGTTGAACGAGTTTGCGGCGAGGTTGCCGACCGAGGCGCAATGGGAATACGCGTGCCGCGCGGGGATAGAGACCGAGTTCTACACGGGAGACGGGGAAAGCGCGTTGTCGGCGGCGGGGTGGTACGACGGCAATTCCAATTCGACGACTCAGCCGGTGGGGTGCAAGGAACCGAACGCGTATGGTTTGTACGATATGCACGGCAATGTGTGGGAATGGTGTGCAGACGTGTACTATGCGGACGCGTACAAAGCGCGGGTCGATGGCGTGCGCGATCCGGACGATTCCCAGAAAATGGATAGCGGTGGCGTCCGTCGCGTGGTCCGCGGCGGGTCCTGGGACTATTCGGCCGGGTACTGCCGGGCGGCGTATCGCGTCAGGGTCAGGCCCGGGTATCGCCTCGGGGATCGGGGATTCCGGGTCTGTCTGTTCCCCGGTCCGTGTCGTGCCACACGTCCAAACAGGGAGGCCGCGGAGCCAGTGCCTGGAGACGGAGCAAGGCGTTAAGCCGCAGCGCAGTCGGAAGGGACTGGCTCCGCGGCCGGCACGAAGGGGTTCCGCGTGTACGGTGATTTTCCTACTTTCCGTAAGGACGACTGCGATGCCGATTCAACTGTTTCAATACCCGCTTCCTGCCGATCCGGAGTTGACGGATCTCAACACATTTCTGGCCAGCCACCGGGTGGTTGCGTTCCACCGTGAAACGGTGGTCACCTCGGCGGGGCCGATGTTGCTGTTCGTCGTCCAGTGGAGCCATGACGGGCGGGAACGAGACCAGGGACTTTCCTCCGCCGCCCGAGTCGATTATCGTGAGGTTCTCGATCAGTCGCAATTTGACATCTTCGACCGCCTCCGGGAGGTGCGACGACAGCTTGCCACCGCCGAAGGAATTCCGGTCTACAAGGTCTTTAGCAACTCCCAACTGGCTGCGATGGTGCAAAAGAAGTGCCATGAGCTTTCCACGGTCACAGCGATTCCAGGAATTGGCAAGGCCCGCGCCGAGAAATACGCGACGGCCATTCTGCCACTCTTGCAAGAAGCGTTTGGCGGCGGTGACGCGGTCTCTTTGGAGAACAATAATGCGGGTTGACTCTATTTTACTGCTCCGCTGCTGCGCCCGGGTTTTGTGGTGTTCCACCCGACGCAATTGCACTGGGGCGGTTTCATGAAGCGCGTTGGAGGGTTGTTCGACCAGTTGGCCAGCCGCGAAAACCTGTTGGCGGCGGTCTGGCGCGCGACCCGCGCGAAGCGCAGCCGTTCCGAGGTGCGCACGTTTCAACTCGCGCTCGACCAACAACTGGACGAGATTTCCGCCGCGATTCAGGGCGAAACACTGCATTTCGAGACGTACCGGGAATTCGAGGTGCGTGACACCAAAACCCGTCAGATTCGGGCTCCTTCATTTCGCGACCGGGTCATTCATCAGGCGCTGATTGCCGTTGTCGGACCGGTGCTGGAACAAGGGGCGATTGTCCACAGTTACGCCTGCCGGCGCGGGCGGGGGCAACACGCGGCCTTGCGGCAGGCGCGGCGCTGGACGCGCCGCGGAGACTGGTACGGCAAGATTGACGTTTTCAAATACTACGACAGCGTCGATCACGAGATCCTGCGAGTGAGGCTGGCGCGCCGGTTTCGCGAACGCCGCCTGCTGCGATTGTTCGACCGGTTGCTGGCGTCGTGGAACGTCGCGCCGGGAAAGGGGCTGCCGATTGGCGCGCTCACCAGCCAGTACCTGGCAAATTTTTATCTTGATGCCTTCGATGCCGGAATGAAGGCGAGCGGACTATGCCGACGGTACATGCGCTACATGGACGACATTGTGGTCTGGCAGGACGAGGCCTCCTTGAGCTCATTGCGTGAATGCGCGGTCGGCTTGCTGCGACAACTCCGTCTTGAAGCGAAACATGAGGGAGAATGGAACTGCGTGCAACGCGGCATTCCGTTTTTGGGGTTCGTGGTTTACCCCGACCGCGTGCGGCTGGGGCGGCAGGCGCGTCGCCGACTCGGGCGAAAGTATGCCAACGCGCGGCGGGACTTCCGCGACGGCGCGATCCCGGAATCGCAATTTCAAGACATCTGTACGTCGCTGTTCGCGCACGCGCAATTCGGCGACGATCTGGCGTGGCGCCAGGCGCTGTTGCTGCGGCAGCCGACTCCAAACGAAATAGGATAATACATGGCAAGTCATAAAAAAGGGGTCGGGCTTCAAATGCGCCGATTCGAACGGGTGGAGGGTTCCAAGTGAGCGAAGTCCTCCAACCAGCCCAAAAACTTCAACTTCCCTCTGGAGTCGATCTGGAGTTCCAATGGATTCCAGCAGGAGAATTTCGCATGGGGTCACGCGGCGAGTATCCTGATGAAGAGCCGGTCCATTTGGTGAAAATCACCTGCGGGTTCTATCTGGGGCTGTACCCGGTGACCCAAGAGCAATTCGCGGTGTGGAACAAGGAACATGAAAATGGATTTCCCGCGGATCTGCGGCGGCCAGTAGAGCGGGTGACTTGGAACGAAGCGGAGGAGTACTGTGCTTGGTTGAATGACCGATCGCAGGTGACTTGGCCGCCCGTTTTGAACGAGTTCGTGGCGGGGTTGCCGACCGAGGCGCAATGGGAATACGCTTGCCGGGCGGGGACCGAGACCGAGTTTTACACTGGAGACGGGGAAAGTGCCTTGGCGGCGGCAGGATGGTACGACGGCAATTCCCAATTCCAAACCCACCCGGTGGGGTGCAAGGAACCGAATGACTATGGGCTGTACGACATGCAGGGAAACGTATGGGAATGGTGTGCAGACGTGTATGACGCGGACGCGTACAAGGCGCGGGTCGATGGCGTACGCGATCCGGACAATTCCCAGAAAAGGGGAAGCGGTGACGTCCGTCGCGTGGTCCGCGGCGGGTCCTGGTACGGTTCGGCCTGGGTCTGCCGGGCGGCGTATCGCATCGGGTTCAGGCCCGGGGATCGCTGCAGGGATCTGGGATTCCGGGTCTGTCTGTTCCCCGGTCCGTGCCGTGCCATACGCCCAGACAGGAATCCCGCGGAGCCAGTGCCTGGAGACGGAGCAAGGCGTCAAGCCGCAGCGCAGTCGGAAGGGACTGGCGCATCGGCCGGCGCGCGGGGCGCGACCTCTTTCCTGCGGCAGCGCGCACTCCGCCGTGGCGACGCTCCCGACCCTTGATCGCGCACCTCGAGACTGTGGTGGCGATCGGAAATTGAAACCGGATTCACACGATTTTCAGGATTGTTGGAATTGAACTCGACTGGGGAAGTGGGTCGCATGAACGGTTCGCACGAGACGAGTGATGGCACGGCATTGTTTTCGTCCGACGGCCAAACCTGGCACGATGGTACTCCGGTCGACTGGCGGATTGACCTCAACGTTCGCCGAATTGTGATCGGCCAGCCGCCAAGGCGATCGGACGAGCCCAAACCGGTGTCGCTGTCGCAAGCCTTGCCGGCGGATTTCGACCAGCGCTTCAGAAATCTGACGCACCTGCATCTCTGGCAGGTGGAAAACCTTGTCGACTTGCCGACGTTGCCTGAGACCCTGGAGTGCCTCGACCTGCGCGGCTGCAAAGCGCTGACCACACTTCCCGACCTACCGCAAAACCTTCAGGTTCTCGATCTGGGAGGTTGTGAAGGTTTGACCGTACTCCCGAATCCCGTGCCCCGTTTGCGACAGCTTTTTGTCAACGATTGCCTAGCGCTGGAATCGGGAGAGCTGTGGAAGTTCTTGAAGACGCTCACCGGCTCGAAAACCTGTTGCCTCCAGGAACTCGACGCCAGTCGCTGTCCCACGGTCAAAACCGAGACCCTCTTCGACTGGAACTTCAAGCAGCCGTCGACAGACGCGGCATCCGAACCGCGCTTTCCCGAATCGTTGGTCAAGCTGGTTCTCGCCGGTTGCCCGGAACTGGAAAAAGTCGCGCGGCTGGCACGATTCACAAACTTGCGTCACCTCGACCTCCGCGACTGCCCCAGGCTGCGCGAACTGGTCGAAATTCCCACCGGAACCCCGTGTCGGTTGCAGTATGTTCGTCTGGATGGTCCCGATCGGCTCACGTTCGCCGGTCAGGAACTCGAGCCGACCGAACGGGGAGGCGACAGCGGTCCCGACGTGGCCGCGACGTTGCGCACCCGTCACAAGTTTGGCGGCGCGTTGACCGTGAGCGCCCACGCCCGGCTGCTCCTGCTGGGAGATGGCCGGGTTGGCAAGACAACGCTCGCCAAGCGGCTGCAGTGGCGGTTGCTTACGAAGAGTCAGCAGGCCGAGCCGGAGTACAAGAATTTGCGGCCGAAAGAACGTGAACCCGCCACCCATGCGATCGCGTTCGGCAAACTGCATACGCCCCTGCAGATCGCCGACGGCGCCCGGCGGAAGTTCCTCCAGCAGATCGCCGATAGGCAGGGATTGGAGCTGAAACTGAGTGACGCGGGGGATCTGCCGGGCGTGGTGCGATTGTGGGATTTTGGCGGGCAGGAGGTGTACCACCAGACGCATCGGGCGTTCGCCGGCGCGGGGGCGGTCTGCCTGATTTTGTGGCGCGAGAAGCGGCTGTCGGAGGAAGAACTGCAGAAGGGGAAACCGGAGGGGATTGAGCCCGACCTGTGGCGAGACATGAACCGCCCGCGACCGCTCGACTACTGGCTCGATTATGTGCAGACCCTGGGGATCGAGCGCGCGCGGATCGCAGTTGTCTGTACGGGGGTCAAGAAGGACGATCCCAAACCCCCCGTCCCCGTGGCGGATGCGAGTCGGCTGCAAGGGATCGAGACGTATTCCATCGACAGTCTCGACGAATCCGACTGCGAGGCCAACCCCGAGTTTGGCAAACTCCTCGACTTCATCCGCCGGCAGGGGGGAGCGGTCGCGGATCGACTGGGAATGGTGCAGCCGTTGTTTTATGAACAAGCCAGCGGACTGGTCGATGCGCTGCGGAAGGAGCTGAATTGGCAGCGGGCCCGCCCCACCCTGAAGCCCAAGGACCCGGTCTCACCCGTCGTGGGACGTGACACGTGGTTTGAGAAGTTGCAGCAGAAATATCAGCCTCCTGTCGGATCGAACGTGGTTCTCAACGCGGAAGATCTGGAAGTGGTCACCGCCTATCTGCACTCCGCCGGGCAGATCTTCGACCTGCATCCGGGTGCGGGGCGAGACCCAAAACAGAACCCGTCGTCGAAGTCGCCGCTGGCCGACAGTGTGGTGATTGACCCGTCGTGGGCGATTGAAATTGTGTATCAATTGCTCAAACCAGCCGACGATGGGGGCGAAGGGGTGTTTGAGCTGGTGCGGCAGGACCAGGGGAGGGTGAAGCGCGAATTGCTGTTGAGACATAAGGCGCTCGATGAAGCGCCAGAGCTGGCGGAACCGTTACTACAGTTCATGGAGCAATGCGACATTCTGGCACCGCTTCGGGGCTGGCAAGAAGACCCGGACTCACGCACCCCGACCGAATACCTTGTGACGGAAAAATGGCTGTTGCCAAAGTTCGAGGGAGAGCTTCGCGAGCGGTGCGAAGCGGCCGCCGACGTGAAGCGCCGGCAACTCGACGTCCAGGGGTTGCAGGTGACTTTTTCGCAGGACCGGATGTGCGAGTTCGATTTCCGTCCGATTCTGGCGCATGTCGCCCGCCATTTTGGGTCACTGGGCGCATACTATCACGACGGGTTCCAGGTGATGCTGGGGACGAATGCCGAAGAGGCGGTGTTGCTGCGCGGCCGGTGGATTCCCGACGCGTCGAACGGAGTGGTCGGTCGGCTGGTTCTGGGGGCGTTGGGGTCGCCGGAAGTCTTGAAGGGGAGGATGGAAAAGTGGCCCGAGGTCTTAGGAGGGTCGCGACTTTTGGGAGCGGCGGAGTCTGTGGTGGTGGAAGCCGACGCGTGGTGCCGACCGCTCGAGGTCGAGCCACCGGCACAGCCCCGCACGGGAGCCTTGGTGTCGGCCTGCCCGCGCGTGCTGATCAGTTACAGCCATGATTCGCGCGAGATGACGAGTCGGGTGTGGGAACTGGCGAAAAGACTGCGCAGTGATGGGATTGATGCCTGGATTGACCAGTACGAGCCGAGGGCGCGATTGTCGTGGCCGGTCTGGATGCGTGGCGAATTGCGGCGGGCGAAGTATGTGTTGATGCTCTTCACGCCGGGCTACGTGAAAAAGATGGAGGCCGATCAGCGATCGGGGGTGCGGTTTGAGACATTCTCCATCCTGCAGGATCTCTATCAGAAAGGAATGGTCAACGACAAATTCATTCCCATCGTGTGGTTGCCTGAAGACGAACGGCACATCGTCGTCGAATATCACGGCTACAACTGGTATGCGGTGGAGACGGACGACGGGTACGAAGGGTTGCTGAGTTTGCTGCGGGAGGATTCCGATCCACAGATTCCGCCATTGGTTATTCCCCGTTAAATAGCGGGCAAAGATCCATTTCGTGGTTGGCCCGATCGCGTTACGCCAAAATCCCCTTCACCACATTTCCCTCAACATCCGTCAATCGAAAATCCCGCCCCGCGAAGCGATAGGTCAGGCGTTCATGATCCAATCCCAGCAGGTGCA
The DNA here is from genome assembly GCA_945860955.1 of Planctomicrobium piriforme. GTDB lineage: Bacteria > Planctomycetota > Planctomycetia > Planctomycetales > Planctomycetaceae > UBA10511. Next base: position 21,511 of record CAMATH010000049.1, on the reverse strand, counting down.
GAATTGTCGCGTGCAGATCATGGATGTGGACCTTGTCCTGCTCGGCGTAGTAACCGTAGTCGTCTGTGGTACCGTACCGCGTACCCGCTTTCACCCCGCCCCCCGCCAGCCACATCGTGAAACCCTCGGGGTTGTGGTCCCGACCGTTCGAACCCTCGACCACCGGAGTCCGGCCAAATTCTCCCCCCCACCAGACGAGCGTATCCTCGAGTAATCCCCGCGATTTCAAGTCAGCCAGCAGCCCCGCGATGGGCAAATCGACCTCGCGGGCATTTTTCGCATGCCCGTTTTTCAAATCGGAGTGCTGATCCCACTGCACGTTGCTGTCGCTGTGCGTCACCTGAATGAACCGCACCCCCGCCTCGGCGAACCGTCGCGCCATCAGGCACATCCGCCCGAAATTCGCATTGATCGGGTTGTCGAGTCCGTACAACTTCTGTGTGGCGACCGACTCACCCGAAATGTCCTCCACTCGCGGCAACTCCGTTTGCATGCGAAACGCCAGTTCAAACGCGTTGATCCGGGCCTCCAGTGCCGAATCGGCCCCCGCCCGCGTCAAATGGTCGCGGTTCACCGATTGCAAACGGTCGAGTTGCAATCGCTGAATCTCGCGGGGAACCCGGGTGTTGTGGATGTATTTGACCTGCGCTTTGTCGGAAGCCACGCTGGCATTGCCTAAGGGAGTTCCCGCATAGGCTGCAGGGAGAAACGCGGCGTTCCAGTTGTTGATTCCGCCGTGCGCCAATGTGGGGCAAATCGTCACGAAGGCGGGCAGGTTCGCGTTGTCGGTCCCCAGTCCGTAACTCACCCATGATCCGATGCTCGGCCGGACAAACGCGTCGCTCCCCGTATGGACCTTCAGCACCGCGCCACCATGAGAGGGGTTAGTGCCGTGCATCGACTGCACGAGGCACAGATCGTCGATCCGCTTCGCCAAATGGGGGAACAACTCACTGACCCAGCTCCCGCTTTCGCCGTATTGCTGAAACGACCAGGGAGATTTGAGGAGGTTTCCCGTGGGGGCAAACTGCACCCGCGGCTTTGCGAACGGGAACGGTTTTCCGTCGTCACGCGTCAATAGCGGCTTGGGATCAAACGTGTCGAGATGCGACGGCCCCCCCTTCATGAAGAGGAAGATCACCCGCTTCGCCCGTGCGGGAAAGTGCGGCTGCCGGGCCGCGAGCGGATCGAGGGGAATTTCGTTCGCCCGAGAATCGGCACCGATCAGTGACGCCAGCGCAAGGGACCCGAAACCCACAGCCGACCGCGCGAGCAGTTGGCGGCGAGAGATGGCATCCTGGACGAGGGGGAGCATTGGGGAATCTCGAAAGGAACAGTCGCGGATCCCGGGCAGGTGGGGCACGCCTGTGATTATCTCTGAATTCGCGACAGTGTGCCAATCCAACCGGAAGGAGCGGAAATGTGAAATCGCGTCGAGTTCATTTTCGGCGGGCTTGCGATTCATTTCGCGGATGACGATGATCCGCTCGAAGCTGGCCGGTTGCTGTGCACGTTGTGCGGCGATTCCGGAAAGCGCGGTCAGAATCGGTCGTCATGGCGAAGAAGTCCACCCGTCAATTCTGGTTGTTCAAGTCGGAACCAGAGGCGTTTTCCATCGACGACCTGGAGCGGTGCCCGGACCAAACGACCTACTGGGACGGCGTCCGAAACTACCAGGCTCGGAATTTCCTGCGGGATTCCGTCTCTGTGGGCGATGGCGTACTGTTTTACCACAGCAATGCCGATCCCCTGGCGATCGTTGGTACGGCAACCGTGGTGAAAGCGGGGTACCCGGACCACACAGCGTTCGAGCCGGGTAACTCACACTACGACCCAAAATCGAAACGGGACAACCCCACGTGGTACATGGTTGACATTCGGCTGGTCACGAAATTCCGGGTTCCGGTCGAACGGTCAAAACTGCTCGAGGTCAAGTCACTGGAAGAGATGATGCTGCTGAGACGTGGGAGTCGATTGTCGATTCAACCGGTCACCGCCACGGAATGGCGCGAGGTTCTGTCGCTCGCGGGCGTCAAGGAAAACTAGTTTGGAACTTCTGAAGAAGTCGTGGGCTTGGCTCAAGTGGCCCGTCGCGTTGGGCGTGGTCGCTTGGTTGTACCTTCGCAATCGCGAGTCGCTGGAACAGATCGCCCATACACCCAAAGCGTGGCATTACCTGTTCGCGGCACTGTTGCTCGTGGGGGGGTCGGCCGTCCTGACGTTTTTCCGCTGGTTCCTGCTGGTGCGGGCGCAGCAGTTTGAATTTCCATTTCGAGACGCATTGCGGCTGGGATTCATCGGTCTGATCTCGAACTATGTCGCCCCGGGCGCGGTGGGGGGAGACATTGTCAAAGCGATCCTCATGGCGCGCGATCAGAAGTCGCGACGTGCCGCCGCGATTGCCACGGTCATTCTCGACCGGATCCTGGGAATGCTGGCTTTGGTCATGGTGGGGGCGATCGCCTCTTTATTGCCGGCGGTCGCGTTGGATCAACCGGAATTGCGTACCGTCCGCCTGCTGATGTGGGTTGGCACGGGAGCCGGTCTCGTCGGACTGGTCTTGATGTTGACTCCCGCGTTCACACACGCCCGTTGGATTCGAAAACTGGAAAGTCTCCCGAAGATCGGAAAGCTCCTGGGCGAGTTGATTCACTCGGTGGAACTCTATCAGTCCCGTCCGATGGCGGTTGTGCTGGCGTTGTTGATCAGTCTGGTCGGTCATGCCGGGCTGATCAGCGGGTTCTTCCTGTGCGCCCTGTGGATGAAGCAGCCCTGGACGCCCGACCTCTCGACCCATTTCTTCTTTATGCCGACCGCCGAGCTGTTCGGTGCGTTCGTTCCGGTTCCCGCCGGCATGGGGGCACTGGAAGGAGTTGTCAGCCAGTTCTACAAAGATGTCCGGCCGGAATCGATCAGCGCGGAATCCGCAGCGGCGGCGGGATTGATCGCGACACTCGCGTTTCGAGTTGTCTCGCTGGGAGTCGCGGCCATTGGCGGTGCCTATTATCTCACCGCGCGGCGTGAGATCGTCGATGCGCTCCATGAAGCGGAAGTTCAGAATCCAACCCCGCTCGCCGACGCCTCTGAAACGCCTTGATCCGAATTCGCCGGATGTGAAACTGCGCTTCAGTTGGCAAAAACGTTGATCATCAGTCGAAAATAACTCCACAGGCAAAACGCCGCGGAGAGGATCGCCAGAGTCAGGCACAGGACCGCGATTGGGGATCGGGGGTCGAGCCAGAAACTGGTGATTGGCATGGCGGCGATCGAAAAGAGGATCACCGGCCCGGTCGAGTAGAGCGACGCGAACAACGCCTCGCGAATTCGTTCCAGCAGTAAAACCCCATGCCGAATCTGCTGAAACTGCAGGTCCATCAGTTCGTTTTGCTCCTTAGAAAGTCGCGTATTGAACTGATTGTTCCCCGCGTGCAGCGAAATCAACTCGGCCCAGTTGCCATCGACGCGAATCTGTCTCAACCGTTGTGGATCCGCGGGACTGTGCTGAATCACCTGTTCGGCGAGTTCCGCGACCCGGGCGCTGATCGCCTGAATTCGAAAGACAACGGCGGCCACCAGAAAGCCGAACGCTCCCGCGAGCGTTTGGGCGATCGTGCTGTAGGTGTAGAAGTAGACCGAATGATCAAACGGCACGCTGACGCCTCCCTGCGGCGGGCGAAGGAGGACAACTTCCGACGAGAAGGATTGTCACCATCGCGGGCCGGTATCATGATCACGTCCCCCCGGTCGATCAAGATCGGTTTTCCGGCATCGTCGCTGCGTGAATTTCCTTCGTCTCCCCCGCCCACTGATCACTTCCAGAAGCCAGAATGCCAGATCGTCGCCAGACGGGACGCTATTACACTCCTCCGGATCTGGCCCGGCAAATGGCACGGGAGACCGTGGACGCCTGGTTCACGGCGTCGGGTCAGCGTGACGCTGCCGCTCTTCCCCGGGTTCTTGATCCGGCCTGTGGGAATGGCGCGTTTCTGGTTGAGGTCTGCGATCTGCTGGCAGCTCACATCACTGCTGAGGGGAGTCGACGGACCGCCCCAACTGTTCCCGTGTCGCGATCGACCGCGACCCGAATCGCCCAGTCACACCTGTTTGGTGTCGATATTGACGAAGGGGCGATTCGCGAACTGAGACAGACACTTCGCGACCGCATCGGGGAAAACGGCGATTGGCAATTCTTGAATTCCAACATCGTCGTGGGAGACGCCCTGTGCGGCGATGATTTTCAGTCGCGTGCGGCCTCCTCCGTTGACGACACCGGGTCTGGCGTGGGGATATCGACGACGTCGCACGGTCCGCGCGACCCGAACTCTGATTCAGCGAATTCCACAGCAATTCCGTCGGCCGTCGATTGGCACCGTCAGTTTCCCGACGTGGCCCGTGACGGTGGCTTTGACATCATCATCGGCAATCCACCGTACATTCGGGAACGGGATGCGAAACCGCTCTTCGACCGCATCGCGCAGTCGAAATTGGGGAAGGCCTGGCGGACTGCGCGAATGGACTTGTGGTACTACTTCGTCCACCGCGCTTTGGATCTGTTGAAGCCGGGCGGATTCCTGACATTCGTCGTTCCCAGCTATTGGATCGATTCCCAGGGAGCGGCGCGCCTGATTGAACGCTTCCGGCAGGAGACACAGTTTGAAGATGTCATGCTGTTGGGAAATCGGCCGGTTTTCGCAGGGGTTCAGGGGCGACACCTGGTGTTTCGGGTACGCTGCGCTCCGATGGAAACGGGGCACTTCCGCACGTCGGTTTCCGATCAACTGACGGCGGACCGCGTGACGATTCGAACGTTGGGAACGGATCCCGAACTCAATTCAGCCTGGTGCGAGGCTGCCATTCGCACCACATCACATGCCGCGCTGTTTTCTCAGGGGCGGTTGTTGCTGCATCCTGCCGAACGGCCTGGGGTGGCTCAATCTCGCATGCTGGGTGACTTTTTCGATGTGCGTCAGGGAATCGCGGAGAATCCTCCCCGGATTTCGCGCCGCCTCTCGCAACGATTCGGAGTTCGCTTTGTCCTCGGCGAAGGGGTGTTTGTGTTGAACGCCGACGAGATCGATCGACTGAATCTTACCGACGCCGAGCGGGGGCTGTTGCGGCCCTACTATTCTCCCGTTGAGATTTTGCGTTATCGGCTGACTGGCCCCTCCCAGTCCTGGCTGTTGTATCTCACGAAACAGACCGCCCCCACGATCGAAGCGTTTCCCAATGTGGCCGCGCACCTGGCGCGGTTTCGCGAGATTCTTTGCGAGCGGCGGGAGGTCCAGGTGGGACGGATTGCTTGGTGGCATCTGCATTGGCCGCGCCAGGAACGGTTGTTTCTCGAACCCCGGTTGCTGGGGATTCAGATGGGGCGTTCTCCCAGATTCGCCTATGTTGAACGGCCGGCGTTTACAGGATTCTCGACCCACGTGATCGCGGCGCGCGAGGCGGGCGCTCCGTCGCTACCGGCTTTGGCGGTGATCCTCAACTCCCGATTCGCGGCTCAGTGGTTTGACGCGAACGCAAAACGCCGGGGAGTCCACATCGATATCAGCGGCGACGTGCTGAGGCGATTTCCGTTGCCGCCACGGGACATCGAGTGGGAAGCGCGTCTCGGTGCGATGGTGCGCGATTACTGTGCCGACGAGACGGGGAGTGTCTCCGCCATTGAGCCGCCGGACTGGGACGAATCCCCTACGAATTCGCCTGTGGGCCAAGATAAAGAGGCCCGGGAGGGAACGGGCTCTTCGGTTTCCAATTCTTGAGATCGTCGGCCCCAAGGGCGACCAGCGGGCTGATTTCAATCGGATGGGCCGCTCCTGCGTCGATTCCCGCTTCGGCCAGCCAGCCGGCGTGGAGTGCGTGCAGTGACCGCTGGACATGTTCGGCGGAGAACTCCCCGGTCGCGTTTTTGAGCGGACAAAACTCGTCGTGACGCCGGGCCTCCACGACAAGCCCGTTCCCGGCCAGGGGCAACACGTCGAAGATGAATCGCTCGTACTTGATGGCGTTTTCGACCGTGGGTTCCGTCGGCTGGCCGGCTTCGTCGAGGCACTTCACTTTCTTCACCGCGCGGTGAAACGGGAGTTCGCTTCCGCTGGCGGACAAGTGTTCGAGAACGTCTCGATTGAAGACATGAATCGCGGTACTGCCCGCCGCGAACACCGCTTCGTTGGACGGGGTCAACCGCTCGACTTGATCCTTCGGAAGATCACTGTATTCGATGATTTCCGTTTTGCCGTCGACATCAATGAGTGCCCCCATTTTCTCCTGGGGCGTCGCCTTGACGACGCACTTCGTGGTGACCGAGGCTCCCAACTGGCGGTGAAATCCGAGAAACTCGGGGTCACACACGCGGGCGAGCGGGTTGTCCACCTGGTGGTAATACAGGCACTCCACCCCCCGTTCCCGCAGCCAATCCAGTGTGCCACTCTTGTGGAGCGCCTCCAGCATTCCCCCGTGGCCATCGGGATTCAAGGCCAGTTCGTGCTTCCGCGCGAGGAGGATTTTCCCGGTGTGACGGTCGACTGCCGGCATGATTCCCTGGCGGAAAAAACGAATGTCGGCCGGGTCCACTCCAAACCAATCGTGCCGCTGAAAAAACGCCTGCGTGGGAGCATCGGTCGCGTCGCTGGTCATCACGCAGTACGGAATCGGCCGGCCCGATCGACGGCCTCGCGCCAGCAACTGCTCCGCCAGCATCTGGTACAGCGAATTCCCGCTGACTGGGCCAATGGGGAACATCCCTTTCGGATGTGGAAAACCGAGCCGGCTTCCTTCACCTCCCGCCACCAGGATCGCCCCGACCTTTCCCTCACGCAGCAATTGCTCTCCGATAGCGCGGGCGGCCGCTCGGGCGGCATGATCCGCCTCGGTTCGCGGAACTCGCACGATTTTTGAGGGAGGTGTCGCCCGCGCGGCCTTCGCCGCCGGACTGTCCTGCGGATCGAGCTTTTCGACGCTGCTCCACAGCGCTGCGAGTCGATCAAAGTCAATCGCCGAAATTTGCTGAAGCAGGCTGGCCCGCTGGTCGGAATTGAGTTCCGACCAGTACTGCAGCAAGTGTTCCTGTCCCGCAGCACGCAACCGCCCCAAGGTCGCTTCCAGCTCGTTCGCACTCATGGCCGTTTCCACGCTCGATCTTCGGAATTATCGAGGAAACGCCCGTCTGATCCTCAAACACTGCGAACCATCAACACCATGCTGTAGGTGACTACCGACAGTACGGCGATCGTGGCGAACAGCATCAGCCGGCGCGCGACCTCGACACGTTTCACAGCGATAATGTGACAAATCAGCGAGACAATGACCACTGTTGTCGCCTTGAAAACAAACAGGCCGTCGAATCCCCAGGAATAGAGGATGTACCGCGCGATCGGGTTCGATTCCACAATCTGCCCGATGCGGGACGGACTGCCGTACCCCATCAACATGTAGCGGGTCAACAGAAAGTCCAGTCCGCTGGCGATCGCGAAAACGAGCGTTTCGCCCGCCAATCCCAGCGGGAGTCGAATCCCATTGGGAGCGGAGATTTCTGTCGAGGTGGCCGTGTCGATGGCTGTACTCATGGCAACCCGCCTCAGGGTTCATGAAGATCACATGAATTAAATATTAAGAATTGCCTCAGGGGCCCGCAAGGGGATTTCCAGAAAATGGGAATTTTTCGGGGAAGTTTCTCTCAGCAGGCTCAAAAGATCGAGCACCAGATGTTCTTTCACAACACGGAAAACTGGCGGGGACTTGCGGACATCCGTATCAAGACTGCCGCTTTCCACGGTGAATGGAACTAGACAATCCTGCCACGGGACGAGCACGAAGATGGCCGAATTGTCCAGGTTATTTTGTTACAGCGACTTAGTGGGGAAGTTGGGCTAACTGCCCGGTCTATCTGAGAATCTAGCCCGCACTCCTCCAGTGCGCGGCCCGTTATGCACACTTCGGCACTTGACCCACTCGGGGCCGGCGCAACCCGCCAGGCGAGCCGTCCGTCACAAGATGAATCCGATGCCGCTTGGTCCCCGCGGAGGTGCGAACCTCGGGTCGAAGTCGGAGGCAGTGGCGTCGTTATGAGTCTTGGGGCTGCCCCCAATGCATTGTTGGACCGGCGGAGGCACAGTGGGGGCCATCTTTCGGAGAGAGACGCCTACATTTTCGAGCGCGCGGCCCGCTGGGCAGTTGGAATCCTGGTTTCCCAAGCCGTAAAGTAACGGCAATGTTCTGCCTCCACACCGTCAAAGGCACTTCGAGACCATGTCTTCCACCTCTCCCCGCCGACGCCGCCGTCAAACTCCTTCCGTGCGTCTGATCCTCGGCGTCGTCACCGGTGTGGTGATCGCCGGGATCCTGTTTTTGACACTTGGGCGGGGCAAAGGGGCAGCGGCGAAGAAGCCGGGGGGATCCAAAACCGCACCGACAGTCGCCGGTGGCGAGCGCCCGTCGAAGTCAACGAAAAAGAAGCCCAAGGGGGCAGAGGTCGATTCCGATGTGGCAACACCCCGCGGCAACAACGCACCCCCAACACGTCGCGGCGAACAGAAACCGGCCAAAAACGTGGAGCCGATCGCAATCCAGATCCATACCCCCGAGCCGGGGTTTCTGGTCGAAATCGACGGTGTTGTCGCCCGGGACGGTACGAATCAGGTTCTGCTGACCCCGTGCGAGATTCGAATGATACCCGGCACGCGCACCATTCGCGTCGCCCGTCAGCAGTTCAAAGACATTGTCCGCGACGTTCCGATCATTGAGGGGGAGGAGATCGAATTCGCACCCGAGTACGATCCCTTCGGCGAACCGGCCGGCTATTTCGCGTCGCGGTTTGCCACGACCGCGGTGGGGGAGCGTGTGGAACTCTCTGCGATCAATGAACTCGGTCCCTCCTGGGATCCCTGGATTGCCGCGGATGGACTCGCGCTCTGGTTCGCGGGGGATCACGGCAACGGACGAGGTCTGTTCGTCGCGCGGCGGGCGACTCCTTATGAGGAGTTCGGCCAACCCGAGCTGCTGGCACGAACGACCGACCTGGTCGCCAGCCCAACTCAAACCACCGACGGATTGCTGGTGGCGTACTCACTGCGCGACAAACCTCAGGTGCGGTCGCTGATCCGGGGCGAGCCAACCGAGGCGTTTCGCGCTGGCCCCGTCCTGGCATTCAGTGAAGTCGAGGGAGAGACCTGGCCGATGACCGCGATCTCCGCAGACGGGCTGGCACTGACCTGGCTGAGATACGCTGGCAGCAAACACACCGCGTATCAAGTGACCCGCAAATCTCTGGGTGCCGAGTTTCCGGGCAAAGGCAAACTCGTCAAGCTGCCAGCGGCCGATGTGCGATTTTCGGCGGATGGGACTCGGATGTATTGGCTTGAGGAAGGGCACGTGATGCGGGCCACCCGCGATTCGACCGCGGGCGAGTTTGAAACGCCAGCCTCGTTGTGCGATCTGCCGGAGAAAGCGTTCGCGATCGAGACGGGACGCAGGCAATTCACGCTCAGCGATGATGAAGTCTGGCTGTGGGGGAGCGATGGGCCCGTGCGAAGCGAGGCGTTGTTCGCGCTGAGATTGCAAGAGGCTCCCTCGCACGGCCCAATCCCCCGGGGTCGGTCGATCGCCCCCAAAGAGAAATCGATGGCGACTCCCGGCGCAACGGACTCCACACCCGAAGTGACGGCGGTCCCGGAAGAGGTTGATCCGAAGCGGGCCACATTGCCCTATTTCGCGTTCCGCAAGAAGCTGGAAGTGGCGATTGCGACGTACGATTTCGACTCAGCCGGTCAATTGCTGGAAGAGGCCCGGCGCGACGCGCGTCTGGAAGAGAATCGCGAGGAGTTGGGATGGGATGCCGGGGAATTGTCGCTCGTGCGAGGTTTCTGGAATCGCGCCGAAGGCAAAGCCCGGGAGTTGAAACCGGGAGATTCGCTGAGGATGCGAGGGAAGGCAGTGGAACTGGTCGCATTTGCCGATGGTGTTCTTGAAGGTCGGACTCCGCAGGGGACGGTTTTCAAGGCGAATCTGCGGGAATTGACACCGGTGGAATTGTCGCTGCTCGCGGATCGGGGCGTGGAAAAGAGCGACAAAACCGCACAGCTCGAAGCGGGAGTGTTTCTCACTCTGACCGGAAAGGCCTCGGTCGCGACAATCGCCCCCCGATTGCAACGGGCGGGGGACGATGGAAAACACTTCAGCGACCATCGGTTATCGCGTCGACTGCTGGAGTTGAAGCAGGAGGCGGCGCGGGGGAATCTTTCGCGGGCGCTGGCCATCGCCGACGAACTTGTATCCACCGCGCCGAAATCGGCGCAGGCCAAAGCGGCGATTGCCGAACGGGACGCTCTTCCGACGCGATTGGTTTGGAAGGCCGTGGGGAGTCAGGACTGGCAGCACCCGACTCCCGATTCCCACGGAGCGACCGTCCCGCGCGTTCCGGGGGGATACCTGGCGTCGGCGGAAAAGTACCGCAACTTCCGACTGACGCTGGAATGGAAGACCGAGGGAACGACGGCCCAGGGGGGAGTCTGGTTTCGCTATCCCGGAACCGGCGATCTCCGGAAATCTGCCTGGAAGATCATGCTGGCCAACGACGCGGCCGCAGGGACCGTGGATCGGTTTTCGACCGGGGCGCTGTTTGGTGTGAAGCCACCGAAAGCGAATCGCGTGAAGCCGGCCGGTGAGTGGAACACGCTGGAACTGACCGCTGAAGGCGATCGGGCGCGACTGAAAATCAATGGCGAAGAAATCCTCGACACGCCGCTCAGCGATCCGAACATCCCCGCCGAGGGGCTGATTTGCTTGGACGGCGAATTCGGCGGGATCACGTATCGCAAAGTACTGGTGTTTGAGACGAACTGACGGAGCTCTCGACAAGCGACTCTGGCTAGATCTAATTGCCGGTAACCAAACCCACGCCTTCCTGACTTGGCGGGTTACCTGAAGCCGATTGAGCTCGATGTCACGGAAGTCGGCGACGGATCCCGATGACTGTCTTGGGCATCTGAAAGCACACGGGAAGCTCGGCAGTGGCTTCCCCGCCCATAGTTTGGTTCCTCGACGCGACAGGTTGCGAATTGCGACTATAATTATTCGAGAGTCAACCTGCCATCACGCAGTTCATCCCGTCCCGGTTGCCATCATCGAGTTGAAAGTTAAGCCATGAGAGTTCTTGTCAGTGGATCCACCGGTCTGGTCGGTTCCGCACTGGTGTCGACGCTTACCGATGCGGGGTACGAGGTCGTTCGACTCGTCCGGTCGCAAGCCAAAAGCGCATCGAAGGAACTTGTCCACTGGGACCCGGCGGCGAAGTATGTCGAGGTCACGGGGCTGAATGATCTCGACGCCGTCGTGCATCTGGCGGGAGAAAACATCGCCGGCGGCCGGTGGAACGCACAGCGCAAGGCGAGAATCCGCGACAGTCGAGGCCAGGGAACGCTGCTTCTGGCCGAAGCGCTGGCGCAACTTCCCAAACCGCCGAAAGTGTTCATTTCAGCATCGGCGATTGGTTACTACGGAGATCGTGGCGATGAGGTGCTGACCGAAAAGAGCCAGCCCGGAACCGGATTTCTGGCGGACGTGTGTCGCGAATGGGAGGCGGGGGCTGAGCCGTTACGAAAGAAAGGGGTTCGGGTCGTCAACCTGCGATTCGGCGTGGTGTTGTCGAAAGACGGGGGCGCGATCAAGCAGATGCTGACGCCGTTCAAGCTGGGAGTGGGCGGAATTCTGGGGAACGGCAAGCAATACATGAGCTGCCTGTCGCTGGATGACGTGGTGGGAATTGTGCAATTCGCGCTCACGCACGATTCGTTGAGCGGCCCAGTGAACGCCGTCTGCCCGACACCGCTGACCAACTACGAATTCACAAAAACACTGGGGCGGGCTCTGGGGCGACCGACAATCTTACCGTTGCCCGCGTTCGCCGCCCGAATCGCACTGGGGGAAATGGCCGACCCTTTGTTGCTGGCCAGCGCCCGCGTCGTTCCCAAAGCGTTGCTGACAGCCGGTTACAAGTTTTTGCACCCCGACGTGAAAACCGCACTCGACGCGGTCCTGGCGAGGTAATCAGCGAGAGTTCGGACAACCGGCCGCTAGAATCGCGCCTGCCGTTGCGACAGATATTCCACCAGCGCCTTGTCAAACGGCATGCTGGTGTTGAGCTGCACGTAGTCGATTCCCGCAGTGAAACAGGCCTTGCGGTACTTTTCGCACAGCTCTTTCACAGCCGCGAGGTAATCACCGCGAATCCCGTCGGCGTCGAGTTCCTGGGTCTGGCCCGATTCCGGATCGCGGAGATCCACCAGCCCCGAAAACGGAAAGTTTACCTCGGCTTCGTCGAGGATGTGAAACAAAATCACGTCGTGCCCTCGGTGCCGAAGTTGCTTGAGCATGTCGATCACCGGTTCCGGCTCGGTGATCAGGTCGGAGAACAGCATCATCAGGCTGCGGTGGCGGACCATCGCGGCGAGATTTTTGAGATTTTTCGCGATCTCAGTGGGGCCAGACGGTTTGAGTTTGGAAAGGACCGCGAGGATGTTTCCCAACTGCGTTCGCTTGCTGCGTGGTGGAAGGCAGTGGCGGATCTTTTCGTCGAACGTCACCAGTCCCACGGGATCCTGCTGGTGGATCATGAGATAGGCCAGGGCGGCGGCCAGGCAGACACCGTAGTCAAATTTCGTCAGTTGCTGCCGGTAGGTGTAATCCATGCTCTCGGACAGATCCATCACCAGATAGCCGCTGATGTTGGTTTCGGCCTGGTACTTCTTGACGTAGAACCGATCCGTCCGGGCGTAGACCTGCCAGTCAATGTCTTTGAGGTCGTCTCCCTGCGAGTATCGGCGGTGTTCGCTGAACTCGACGCTGAACCCCTGAAACGGACTGGCATGGAGTCCGCTCAAGAACCCTTCGACAATGAACCGGGCACGAAGGTCGAGCCGGGCGACTGTGCGGATGACCTCGGGCTTCAGGTATTGTTCGGCGGCGGGCATGAAGCGGGAATTGAGGCTTGGGAGGGTTTCGAATGGAGAAGGACACAGTTGACAGCCGAAAGTGGATTCCGCATCGGCTGCAGTCGGGCTTGAAAACTCCTCTTGTGCAAATGTGGATTTCCTCCGACATTCAGAAGCTGCCCTGCGTGCGTCACTTCATTTCGGAATTGTACCGATGCGAGAGCCACACCCGAAGATCTTTCAAAAAAAATTCAAGAATCAACCCGCCTGGGGTTGCTGCCGATTTCAGGCAAGGCTAAACTATCACGCATTTGGTCGTGATTTGTTCCAGCTTCTACCGGTCACCGTCCGATGAAACTGTCACGTAAATCCGATTACGCCCTGAGAGCCTTGTTCACCCTGGTGGCGAACGGGAATAAAGGTCCCGTACCGGTCCGCGAGATTGCCGAATTGAACGACATTCCGCGGCGATTCCTAGAGCAGATCATGCTCGATCTCAAGTCGCAAGGCTGGGTCGAAAGCGTGGCTGGTCGCGATGGGGGTTTCCTGCTGGCGAAGCCGGCAACAGAGATCACCATGGGACAAGTTGTTCGCTGCTTTGATGGGATTCTGGCGCCGATTTCGTGTGTGTCGACATCCCATTATGAAGCGTGCAGTCAGGAAGGTCGTTGTCGTTTCCGCCGAATCATGCTCGACATTCGAAACTACGTCTCCCGGCTTATGGATCAGGCGACTCTTGCCAAGGTCTTCGAGCAGCCGATGGTGACGCACGAAGAGGTGTTTTCGAGTGAGTTCGCGATGGGTGATGGGATTTAACGAACGAGGCCACGGCGGGACTTCAAGAACGGGATTTTGGGGTTTGTCGGTCTTGTCTGCGTTGCTGGCGGTGTCGTGTTCTGGTCATTTCCTTTTGGTCCAAACTACTACCAACAAGGTCGTGGTTAATTTCTGGTGGGTCATGTCGAAGTTTTCGGTTCTTCCACTCCTGCTTGCCGCTCTGGTCCTTCCCTGCATTGGGTGCGCTCCTCAGCCGGCCGGTTCGAACTCCTCCGGGGGTTCTGCCGCACCGGGCGCGAAAGGAGGGGACTTCGAGTTGCTCAATGTGTCGTACGATCCCACCCGTGAACTCTGGAAGGAACTCAATTCCGAGTTCGTCGCCTCCTGGACCAAGGCCCATGGTGGCAGTTTGAAGATCAAGCAGTCGCATGGTGGCTCCAGCAGTCAGGCCCGGTCGGTGATCGACGGCCTGGAGGCCGACGTCGTCACTCTGACGATGTGGACCGATACCGATGCGATTCACAAAAAGGGGCTAATTTCGGCCGGTTGGGAAGATCGGCTCCCGCACCGCAGTCTCCCCTACCGTTCGACAATTGTTTTCGTTGTGCGAAAAGGAAATCCCAAGAAAATTGCGGATTGGCCCGACCTTGTTGGAAAAGGCGTTTCTGTGATCACTCCCAATCCCAAGACCTCGGGTAACGGCAAGCTGGCTTTCCTCGGAGCCTGGGGCAGTGTTTTGAAGTCGGGTGGCGAAGAGGGCGCGGCGAGAAAGTTCGTGACGGAACTCTACAAACGGGTTCCGGTCCTCGACACCGGCGCTCGCGGATCGACGACCACCTTTGCCCAAAAGGGGCTCGGGGATGTCCATTTGACCTGGGAAAACGAGGCCCACCTGGAAGTCGCGGAATCCAACGGGCAACTGGAGATTGTGTATCCCAAGACCAGCATTCTCGCCGAGCCGCACGTCGCTGTTGTGGACACCAACGTCGACCGCAAGAAGACGCGCGAAGTGGCGGAAGAGTATTTGAAATTCCTGTACACGCCCCAGGGACAGAAGGTGATCGCCAAGCATCACTATCGTCCCATCGACGACGAGGTTCTGGCCGCGAATCGCGCTCAGTTCCCGGAACTCACCCTCTTCCCAATTACCGATCTCGCGGCGAACTGGGATGAGGCTCAGGGAAAATTCTTCGCGGAAGGCGGCGTCTTCGACGTGATCTACCAGCCGGCGTCCGAAACCCCCAAGAGCGATCTGTAGTTCCCGACGAAACGACGCCTCGTTCTGTCGGTTGAGTTGTGTGTTTCGATACGTTCCTCCTCCACGGTACTTCCGCCAGGAAGCCCATTGCCATGCCCACTGATGGATCTGATCGTCGACCTGACGAACCGTCAGGCCAGCCACTGCAAACTTGGTTCGAAGACATGCTCGTCGCGCTTCCAGAGGGAGCGACCGATCATGATCCCGACGCCGACTTCGAGTTGCGACAAGATTCGCGAATCAAGCGACCTGCCAATGTGGAGACCTCCAAGACGGTCGACGCGGTAGTTCACGCAACCGATGCTCTCGACATCAATGCGATTCCAATCGTGAGCGAACATCACGAACCGGAATCGTCGTTGGGAGACCGGCATGCTGAGCTGGACATAAACGCCATCGCGATTGCCAGCGAGCAGCAACTTGAGAGTCCCAGTGGACGCAGTCTTCGCGTGAGCGGAACTCAGGCCGGATCGACGCCGGCACAAAAGCCGGTCACAGTCCGGGCCACCCAGGAGTACAACTCGACACGCCGGCCCGAGAAACGGTCGACGCGTAAGACGAAGGGGAACGGCACAGAGTCGTCGGATGCGGACATCGCCAGCTCTCTGGCCGCGGAGCCCGCTCCGCAACGGAAGCCTGAATTCTTCGCCGCCACCACGGTTCATCCGGTGAACAATGATCTGGTGAACGACGACGCGGAGAACGACGTCCGCTTTGTCGCGAGTGCGGCGAATCTCAAGGCTGCCGAGGACTTGCAGTTCCGGATTGAGCGTGAGATCCAAAAGTACCCGGTGGCGGCTGCCGCCAAGGTTCAATTCCGGGTTCAGGATGGCAACGTCACGATCGTGGGCGAAGTCGCCAGCGACTACGAAAAGCAGTTGATTGTTCATTTCACCAAATCGGTGACGGGTGTTGTCGCGGTGGTCGATCTGATGCGGACCCTCAACAGCAAATCCGCGAGTCAGCCAGCGGCGACGGTCGCGCCCCGGCCAGCCCCCAGGCGCAAGTCATCGGGCGGTGGAGTCTCCTGGCAGTTGCCCTTCAAGCCGACCTATGCCGGCGTCGCCGTGTGTCTGGTCGCGATCGTCTGGGCGAGCATCTCGTTCGGACGAAAGGATGACGGCCGTCTGAAGGTGTATCCGGTGACCGGACGTGTGACCGTTGACGGGAAGGGACCGGACGGAGCCATGGTGGTTCTGCATCCCGTCCTGCCGTCCAATAGTGCCCGCCCCAAGGCGACCGTAAAGCCGGACGGCACCTTCACGCTGATGACCTACGCTCCAGGCGATGGGGCACCGGAGGGTGAATACAAACTGACCATCGTGTGGCACCAGCTCACGGAGGTCAATGGCGAACCGACGGCCGGGCCGAACCTGCTGCCAGCGGCGCTGAGTCGGGCGGATACCACGACCCATAAGGTCGTTGTGAAGTCGGAAAAAAAACGAAATTCCAGTCATTCAAATTCAGCCCTGACTTGTGATCCGGGCGATTTGTGAACCTTTTGAAAGGACGATTCGATGCAACGTGTGAGGCTTACGACGGAGCGTACCGGACCGACAGCGGTTCGAGGCGCCCGCAACATGACGCAGCGTGCTGGATTCACGCTGATCGAACTTCTGGTGGTGATCGCCATCATCGGGATCCTGGCGGCGCTTTTGCTGCCGGCCGTGCAAATGGCGCGTGAGGCGGCCCGCCGTACGCAATGTACCAATAACCTGAAGCAGATCGGCCTGGCTCTCCACAATCACGTCGATACGCATAAGTTCTTCCCTTCGAGCCGGCGTCCTGCGCCGACTGGCGGCGTTCGCGTCGCGGCGTTCACATTCCTGCTCCCGCACCTTGACAAGGGAACTCTGTTCGACAAATACGACATGAATTTCAACTGGTCGAACACGGTCAATCTGCCCGTGACCAGTCAGCGGATCTCGGCCTACGAATGTCCGTCGACTCCTGGACCCGAACGTCTTGACGGTGATCCGGGTCCCCCCTGGATACCGAACATTGTCGCGATCACGGACTACGCGGTCACGTTGGGTGTCGACGTTCGACTGGCGACGAACCTCGGTTACCCGGTGCCGTCGGCGAATTATGTCTATTCGTCGCCCCTCAATGCCTATGAGGGAATCATGGCAAAGAACTCGAAAAACGCGCCCGCCGCTGTGACCGACTGACTGTCGAACACGATCGCCGTCGTCGAATCGGCCGGACGTCCGCGTGTCGTTCGACGGTCGGGTCTGGTCAACACCGACCTCACCCTCGCGAAAGTGAACTCCGGTGGGTGGTGTCGCCCCGCTTCCGACTTGCTGTTCGCGGGATCTGACGCGGCCGGTGTGACGGTTCCCGGAACCTACGCCCTGAACCGCACCAATGGTGACGACATCATTCCGCTCGGCTATCCGACCCCCAATCTGTACGTCACCGAAGGGACTTCACAGCCCTTCTCGTTCCACACCAGCGGTGCGAACGCCTTGTTTGGCGACGGATCCGTGAAGTTCATTTCCGAGAGTGTGGATATCCGGGTCTTCGCCGCTCTGATCACTCGTGGCGGAAAAGAAGCGGTCTCGGACGGATCGTACTAGAGTCGACGACACTGGAACCGACGGGAGCGGACCCCGTCCCACGAACCCGCTCGGCGGTCGCTGACTCCTGCGAACCGAGCCGGTTCTTGATTTCTCCGAACCGCACTCAACCGTTGAGTGCGGTTCGAATTTCCTTACCGTAAACAGACTGGAGCCACCAGATGTTTCGACGATGGATCACACCATCCCCCTTGCCGGGCTTCGCCCCGTGCCTGACCTTGACGGTCAGTTATTTGTTATTGCTGTTGATTATCCCTTTGGGGGCTTGTCTGCTGAAGGCGGCGACGTTGACTCCGTCGGAGTTCCTCGCGGCGGCCTGGTCAGAACGCGCTCGATCCGCGTATCTCCTCACGTTTGGCGCGGCGGCAGTCGCGGCCGTGTTCGACGTCATTTTCGGCGTGCTGCTGGCGTGGGTTCTGGTCCGCTACAGCTTTCCCGGGAGGCGCATCGTCGACACGTTGATCGACCTCCCTTTTGCGTTGCCCACCGCGGTCGCGGGGCTGGTCTATTCGGGACTCTACGTTCCCAACGGATGGCTGGGGCGTTATCTCACACCGCTGGGATTCGAAGGGGCGTATTCCCGAACGGCGATCGTGCTGGTTCTCACCTTTCTGGGACTGCCGTTCGTGGTGCGAACGGTTCAACCCGTGCTGGAGAGTCTGGAGGGGGACACGGAGGAGGCGGCGGCTTCATTGGGTGCGACCCGTATGCAAACGTTTCTGCGGATTCTGGTCCCCTCTATGTGGCCTGGCATTGTCACGGGATTCGCGCTCGCGTTCGCCCGCGGGTTGGGGGAATACGGTTCGGTTGTTTTCGTCTCCAGCAACATGCCGTTCAAGACGGAAATCGCTGCGGTTCTGGTGGTCGCGCGACTTGAAGAGTTCAAGTACGCCGAGGCGACCGCGGTCGCGGTGGTGCTGCTGACGGCGTCGATTTCGTCGCTCTGGCTCATCAACTGGCTGGAGCAGAGGAGTCGCCGCTATGCATCTTAGTTCGAATCGACAATTCCGCACCGCTGGCAAGATGGTCGCGACCGAGCCACTCTGGCTGCGGGCGCTCCTGGTTCTGCTGGCGATTGGCGTTGTGACCTGGCTGATTCTGATTCCCCTGGTGTATGTGTTCTGGCAGGCGTTCGGCTCGGGGCTGGGCGTCTATTGGAAGAACATGTGGCAGGATCCCGACACCCGCCACGCCGTCTGGCTGACGCTGACCGTCGCCCCCCTGTCGGTGGTGCTGAATACGATCTTCGGACTCGCCGCCGCCTGGGCGATCACCAAATTCGAGTTTCGCGGGAAGTCGTTCCTGGTCACGCTGCTCGATCTGCCATTCGCGGTCTCTCCCGTGGTGGCGGGGTTGTGTTTCATGCTGGTGTTCGGGATGCAGGGTTGGCTCGGCCCCAGCCTGCGGGAGATGGGGATCAAGGTGGTGTTTTCGTGGCCGGGGATCTTGCTGGCGACAATGTTTGTGACCTTGCCGTTTGTGGCTCGCGAATTGATTCCCCTCATGCAGGCGTTGGGAAGTGACGAAGAACTCGCCGCCATCAGCCTGGGGGCGAATCCGTGGCAGTTGTTCTGGCGGATCACGCTCCCCAACATTCGCTGGGGGTTGCTGTTCGGCGTGATTCAATGCCACGCGCGGGCGATTGGCGAATTCGGCGCGGTGTTTATCGTCTCCGGCCACATTGAGGGGGAGACCGACACCATGCCGTTACGCGTCGAGAAACTCTTTCAGCAATTCAACAACCCCGGGTCATTCGCGGTGGCTTCCAGTCTGGCGCTCATGGCGCTGGCCACGTTGATCGGCAAAGTGGTGCTGGAGAAATACAGCGCCACCGAGACAATCGAACAGGAGGAGAAGATATGAGTATCAGTATTCGGAATGTCGGGAAGCGGTTTGGTGACTTTGTCGCGCTCGATAACGTGAGCCTCGAAGTTCCCACGGGAAAGCTGGTCGCGCTGCTGGGGCCCTCGGGATCCGGCAAAACGACATTGCTGCGAATCATCTCGGGACTGGAGTCGGCCGACCGGGGCGCAATCCTGTTTCAGGATGAGGACGTTTCGACCCAGTCCGTGCGCGACCGTGGTGTCGGGTTCGTGTTCCAGCATTACGCGCTGTTCCGTCATATGACAGTGTTTGAAAACATCGCGTTTGGCTTGCGGGTGAGAAAAGCCCCCAATGCGGAAGTGAATGCCCGTGTGCAGGAATTGCTGACTCTGGTCCGGCTCGATGGACTGGGAAAGCGATACCCGGCGGAACTTTCGGGAGGCCAGCGACAGCGCGTCGCGCTGGCGCGGGCTTTGGCGGTCCGGCCCAAGATGTTGCTGCTGGATGAGCCATTCGGTGCCCTGGACGCCAAAGTCCGTCAGGAACTGCGAACCTGGCTGCGAAAACTGCATGAAGAGATGCATGTGACGACCGTGTTCGTCACTCACGACCAGGAAGAGGCGTTTGAAGTCGCCGATCAAGTGGTCGTACTCCGATCGGGTCACGTCGAACAAGTGGGAACACCGCAGGAGGTATTCGATCATCCCGCGACGCCGTTTGTGATGGACTTTCTCGGGAACGTCAACGTGTTTCATGGCCGGGTGGAGAACGGCCAGATGCACATGGGACCATTTCGGGTGGACTACCCCGCCTACCCGCATTTGGAATCCCGCGCCGCGACCGGGTATGTCCGCCCGCATGAACTGGAACTCGACCGGACTCCACTTTCGAACACTGCGTTGCCCGCCCGGGTCGTTCAGCTCAATCCCTCGGGGTCGGTTCTCAAAGCCCGGGTTCTGTCGGATGCGTTGGGTATCGAGCTGACCGTCGATGTGGTGCGCGAACGGGCGGCGGTCTTGCAGCTCCAGGTCGGTGATCAGGTTTTTGTCTCTCCCCGCAACGTCCGGGTGTTCATGCCCTCGGATTTCGCGATTTGATCGATTGGTTTCCACATGCCAGACAATTCCATCTCAGCCAGAGTGTCCGCGGTACCGTGTCCCATTCACCTCGTGAACCCCGTGTCGGCGATAGTCGAGGCGCTGGAGGGCTTGAAGTTTGGTCAACTGATGGTCGTCGTCCACGATGGTGCCGTCGTCCAGATCGACAAGACCGAACGCCGCCGGCTTGATCGTAAGCCACGAGCGGGCGATGGAGACGCGTGAACCGGCTGGGCTCGAAGGTCGCAGGATTCAACTAACTGGTGGCGGGACTCGAAAGTGTCGAATCGCGAAAGCACCAGCAGTCGCCCGTCGCCACACACACCATTGGACACTGGACCCATGCCTAAAAAATACCAGGGGGGGTCTGGGGGGGACAGAGTCCCCCCCAGCTTCCGCCCAACGGCTTGATCAAATGTTCTGCGCCCATTGTTCTGAACCGAAACCCCGGCTCCCGAATCCGTCCTATGAATTCGTGGTCTTACGTGGCATATTCCCCGTGATCGCGCGGCAGAATGGGAATGGGACCATTGGGACAAGTTTCATCACGATGCGAGTTGACCCTGCGACGTCTGGCGGTGAGGCCTCTGGATTCGTAGACTGGCGAGAACCCAAACCCAGGATGTGGAACCGAGAATGCTGACCGGTGAATTCCCGTCATTTCTGGCGCAATGCTCAAGTTCGCAGTTGAGAGTGACCCGCAATGAACAACGCATCGCCTCAACGCGGAGTGTCCGCTCGGTGGATCGGCTGGGCTATTGTCGCGGTTTTGGTTGTATCAACTCTGTGGCAGGTGGCGTCGACCGAAGTGGGAATTGAGGTGGTCAATCGGCACATTCACCTGGCGAGTTATGGCTTCGCTGGACGGAACCCCAGTCGGGTGGATAGTGAATTCTGGGAACGTAACTGCTCAATAACCCCGCGGTCGGCGCGCGGTCCGGCGGCGCTCGTCGCAGGCGTCGATTGAGTGCGCGAGTTTACGGAGGTGGAGAAGTTGCCTCAGGCCGCTGCCATTATCCGGTCTCGGGTGCGGGGGTCGCAGTCGCT
>CAMATH010000048.1 GCA_945860955.1 Planctomicrobium piriforme | reverse complement strand
CGGCAAAATGAACCGATGGTGTTCTGCGTCGAAGTGGACCGCTTCGAGAATTCGGATCTCCTGCACTCGGCACCCCGTTTCCCGCATGAAGATCAGAAAATCCCGCCACGGGACTTCCTTCTCTTTCTCCATGATCTCGCCCCAAAGTTTTGGCGCGATGATCTTCTCACGGGTATTCGGCGTTGGCTTCTCCACCCGAACGATCGGACTGTGCGGGATCAGTTTCTGCTCAACAGCCCATTTGAACGCCCGCTGGACCGCCCGAATCGCGCCGTGCCGCGTCGACGGGGAACTTTCCTTGTAGGTCTTGTTCGCCCATTTCGTCACGTGGAAGGGGGTGACGTCGACGATGCAGAGCGACTTGTGGGCACTGCCGAATGACGACAGGAAATTCCGGTACCACTCGTAGGTCGCCTTTGACCGGTTCGTTTCGAGATCTTCCAGGAACGCTTCGAAGAGGATTGCCACCAGCGTCGACGGGCGGAGTTTCCCCCGGAATTCCATCAATTCCTGGAAGCGTTCGTATGCCTCTTCCTCGGAGATCCCCTTGCCGAGGGTCTCCTGACGACCGTTGAGCCACACCATCCAGGTGTCGCGGCGCTTCACGTAGAACGGCTTTCTCACGACGATTGCTCCAGATTCTGGTGACAGAACTGGTGACAATCGTCGCTCGAAATCGACGTAAGTCAAGTCGGGACGGCGGGATTTGAACCCACGACCTCTTGCACCCCAAGCAAGCGCGCTAGCCAGGCTGCGCCACGTCCCGAGCTGGATTGGTTCGACGCGAAACTCACGATCTCGCGACGACTTCCTCCAGTTTGCACAACCAAACGGGGAGTTTGAACGTGGGGAACATTCATACTGCCGACTCGTCGCCGCACAAACGTCTTGGAATGGACACTGTGCCGGTTCCAAAGGTTCGCTCGCGACCAGTTCAGCTCGCTCGGGAAACGAAATCCCCCGAACACCGTGTGGTTGCACGTCGTGTGAACGGGTTATGACAGTTCTGGCGGAGAATTGCAAGCCGAGTTGGTCGATCCCGCCGAACGGTACGGACAACACGCTTTTCGTGCCGCCCCATTCGGCTCGAAATCGTCGGTTCGACGAATTGGCCCGCAACTTGTCCCCCCCCGTTCCGCACCGGTAGAATCCGGAGTCGATTTGACCAGATTTGCGGTCTCTCTTTTTGGTTGCGCCCACCAGATGTCCCGCTTCCTGCGCCCGCTCGCGTGCTTACTCCTGTTTGGTTCCTCTGTCGCGCTGTGCGCTGACGAGCCGGCCAAGTCCAAGTCGGCAAAGTCGGCGGCCCCCGAACCTGGTGTGCTCCCCAAAGCCGCTGACGGTCGGTCGCTGAATCTTGATTTCGAAACGGGCGACCTAACCGACTGGACCGCCGACGGGACAGCGTTTGAAGGTCAGCCGGTCAAGGGGGACAAGGTGTTCGCCCGCCGGCGCGACATGAAGAGCGAACACACCGGAACCTTCTGGATCGGAACTTACGAGATTGCCGAAGATGCCCCGCAAGGGACACTTACCTCCGTCCCCTTCAAAGTGACTCATCCCTGGGGTGCGTTTCTGGTCGCGGGGGGAACCACCGATACGACGTGCGTTGAAATCGTTCGAAAAGATACCAATGAAGTCATTCATCGGGCGGTCGGAAGTCAGATTGAAAACCTGAAGCGGTCGGTCGTCGATCTTACCAAACTCCAGGGAGTCGAGATCTTCATACGTCTCGTCGATCGCAGCTCGGACGGCTGGGGGCATCTCAACTTCGATGATTTCCGGTTCTACAAAGAGAAACCGTACGTCGCGCCGCAGCGGCCCGCCGACCTTCTGGAGTTCGCCGGCCTTTCGCCGGATGAGGCCGCCAAGGCGATGACGGTTCCTGAAGGGTTCAAAGTCACGGCTTTCGCGGGTGACCCGGATGTGATGCAGCCGATTGCGATGACCATTGACGCCCAGGGTCGACTGTGGGTCGCCGAGGCGTACGCGTATCCCGTCCGCGTGAAGGAGGAAGAGGCCCGTGACCGGATTCTGATCTTCGAAGACACCAACGGCGACGGAAAATTCGATGTTCGCAAGGTGTTCGCCGAGAAGTTGAACCTTGTCAGCGGAATCGAAGTCGGGTTCGGCGGTGTATGGGTGGGTGCCGCCCCCGAATTCCTGTTCATTCCCGATCGCGATGGAGACGATGTTCCCGATGGCCCCCCGGAAGTGCTGCTGGATGGCTGGGGCTATCAGGATACGCACGAGACGCTGAATTCGTTTATCTGGGGACCGGACGGCTGGTTGTATGGTTGCCACGGGGTCTTCACCCACTCCAACGTCGGCAAACCGGGGACACCCAAGGACGAACGGACCCGGATCAACGCCGGCATCTGGCGGTACCACCCGACCCGGCACGAATTCGAAGTCTTCTCCTACGGCACCAGCAATCCGTGGGGAGTCGATTTCAACGAACAGGGACAGTGCTTTCTGAGCTGCTGTGTGATTCCCCACCTGTTCCACATGATTCAGGGAGCGCGCTACCATCGGCAGGGGGGCGAACACTTCCAGAAACACACCTATTCCGACATTCCCACGATCGCCAATCACCGTCACTGGGTCGGGAATCAATGGAATGAAGCTGACCGTGCGAAATCGGACGAGAACGGCGGTGGTCACGCCCACGCTGGCGCGATGATTTATCTGGGTGGCACCTGGCCAGAGGAATACCGCGGCAAGTTGTTTATGAACAACATTCACGGCGCGCGGCTGAATGTCGATCTGCTCACCCGCAACGGTTCAGGCTACGAAGGGGACGGCCTCCCCGACTTCTGCAAAACGAACGACGTCTGGTCGCAGATCCTGTACCTCCGCTCCGGTCCGGACGGCCAGGTCTACATGATCGACTGGTACGACCGGAATCAGTGCCACCATGGCAACACCGAGGGGCATGACCGCTCCAACGGGCGGATCTTCAAGATCAGCTACGGCGATGTGAAGTTTCAGCCGGTGGACCTGAACAAGGCGACCGACGACGAACTGGTGGAGTATCAGTTGCACACGAATGACTGGTATGTCCGCACGGCCCGCAGGCTGTTGCAAGAGCGGGCCGCACTGGGAAAACTCGGGCCGACCACCCGACAGAAACTGGCGGAGATCGCGCGGAAGCATCCGGATGCGACCCGGCGGCTGCGGGGGATGTGGGCGTTGCATGTGACCGGGGGATTGCCCGCCGACCCGAACGTGCGTGCGCGGTTGTCTGTCGACGACGACGAATTCGTGCGGGCGTGGTCAATTCAACTCCATTGTGAAGAGCCGGCGAACGCCGCGAAGGTCGTCACTGAACTCGAATTGATGGCAAAGCGGGATGCCTCCCCCCTCGTGCGGTTGTACATCGCCTCGGCGTTGTTGCGACTTCCCCCGGCGAGCCGGTGGGACGTGGTCGCGGCTCTGTTGGCACACAGTGAGGATCTGGAAGACCACAATCTGCCGTTGATGTACTGGTACACCGCCGAGCCTTTGGCCGAGGTCGACCCCGCGCGAGCCCTGGCGCTCGCATCGCAGGGGAATTTTCCCAAAATCCACGAATTCATGGTTCGGCGAATCGGTTCGCTCGACACCCCCGAGTCGCTGGAGCTTTTGGTCAGTGAGTTAAAGAAGGCGACGGACGACGAAACGCGTAAGTTGTACCTCACGGGCCTCCAGTCGGCCCTGAAGGGGCGTCGGCGGGTCGACATGCCGAAGAGCTGGGGCGATGTCCGGGCCGCTCTGGAGGCGAGCCCAGTTCAGGATCTCAAGACGCTGGCGTTCGGGCTGTCGGTGAAGTTTGGCGACCCCGCCGCCTTTGGGAAAATGCGCGATGCGATTGTGAACGCGAAGACTCCGATCGAAGAACGGAAGAGCTTCCTCGAATCGCTGCTGGCGGCGAAGGATCCAAAGCTGGTCCCGGTCTTGCGGACACTGGTCGGCGAAGAGGCATTGCGGGCCGCCGCCATTCGTGGCCTGGCGGGTTACGATGACGCGGGGACACCCAAGTTGCTGTTGGAAAATTACGGCGGTCTGCCCCAAGCCGAAAAACGCGATGTTCTGGCCACGCTCACCGGGCGTCCGACTTATGCCCTGGCGCTGCTGGAAGCCATTGAGGCGAAGCGCGTTCCCGCGACCGATCTGACGGGGGACTTTGTCCGTCAGTTGCGCAATCTCAATCACGATGAACTGACCGCTCGGATCGAAGCGGTCTGGGGGGTTGTGCGGGATACTCCCGAAGAGAAGGCGAAGCTGATCAGTCATTTCAAAGAACTGATCGCGGGGAACCCGGCTAAGGAAGAGGATCTGCCCCGGGGCCGGGCGGTGTTCGCCAAGGTGTGTCAGCAGTGTCACACATTGTTCGGGACGGGTGCCAAAATCGGCCCGGAACTGACGGGGTCGAATCGGGCGAATCTCGACTACCTGTTGTCGAACGTGATCGATCCGTCGGCGGTTCTCGCCCGAGAGTACACGCCGCGAATCATCGAAACGACCAGCGGCCGGGTGTTGACCGGTCTCGTGAAGGAAGAGACCTCGCAGGCGCTGACGATCGTGACGGCGAATGAGACGATCGTGTTGCCGAAGGATGAGATCGAGGAGATGAAGCCGTCGGACAAATCAATGATGCCGGACGACCTGCTGAAGCCGTTGACGGAAGACGACGTGCGGGCGCTGGCGGCGTATCTGGCCAGTCCGAAGCAGGTGGCGCTCCTGGGGACTCCCGACACGATCGCTTCGTTCTTCAACGGCAAGGACTTGGCCGGCTGGCAGGGGAATCCCGAACTGTGGCGGGTCGAAGGGGGGGAGGTTGTGGGAAAAAGCGGTGGTCTGAAGCGGAACGAGTTTTTGACCAGCCAGATGATTTTGAGCGACTTTTCCCTTTCGTTTGAAGTGCGTTTGACTCCGAACGAAGGGAACAGCGGAGTGCAGTTCCGCAGTCAGCCCTTGCCCGAGGGGGAGGTGAAGGGGTATCAGGCCGATATTGGGGTGGGCTGGTGGGGAAAATTGTATGAGGAACATGGCCGGGCGATTTTGTGGGACAAGTCGGGCGAGGAACACGTCCGCCCCGGCGAATGGAATACGTATGAGATCGTCGCGGTCGGGAGCCGGCTGAGGACGTACATCAACGGAAAGCTGTGTGTCGACCTGGACGATCCGCAGGGTGCGAAGCAGGGGGTGGTTGCCCTGCAACTGCACTCGGGGGGGCCGTTTGAAGTGCGGTACAAGGATTTCAAGTTGAGTTTGACTCCCGCGGTACCGTGAGTGGCGGTGAGAATTCGTAGAATTCCCTGTGGAGACTTGCCTCACCTTCGCGTTTTTCCTTGTTGTCACCCGCTGACAAGTTACGAACGACCGGTTGCTTGTGGCAGCACAGGAAAAACCGGCAACACTTGAACAGGTCACGGGGGGAAATCGCTCAACTGGAGCAGAACGCAACAGTCGGTTGTGGGTCTGCTGAGCCGCAAAACGCGTGATTCCGGGTCCGGGACGCACTTTTTGCAAGTCGGCACAGAAACTGCTAGTATTCCAGTTTCTTCTGCCCCTGATTGTCGGATACAATTCATTCCAGTCCTGTCCCAGGCGTTCGTTTTACGGGAGACCGATTCATGAAAACTCTTCGTCGTGTGCCACAGCGGTCGACCGCCCGTGCCGGCTTCACCCTGATCGAGCTGCTGGTGGTGATTTCGATCATCGCCGTATTGGCGTCGCTGATTCTGCCCGCCGTGCAGAACGCCCGCGAGACGGCGCGTCGCACCGAGTGCATGAGCCACATGCGGCAGATTGGAATTGGAGTTCAAGCGAAGGGGTCAACGGCCTCGAAGCTCCCCGCGTACGGCGTGTACTTTGTCGGCAACGCCGGCACGCCCGCCTTTAGCCCGTTGTACTCTTGGCAAGTGGATCTGCTGGCCTATGTTGGCCGGCAGGACATCGCCGACAGTTGGCGACGCGATCTGGCGTTCAACGACAACAGTGTGGCTGGGGCGAACGGCGAAACGAATCTGTCCCTGGGCCAGAAGAACATCAAGGTGTACACC
Source organism: Planctomicrobium piriforme (assembly GCA_945860955.1). Taxonomy (GTDB): domain Bacteria; phylum Planctomycetota; class Planctomycetia; order Planctomycetales; family Planctomycetaceae; genus UBA10511. The sequence continues at coordinate 50,800 of CAMATH010000048.1, read as the reverse complement.
TGCCCGAGCGATACGACCGCGTACACGCTCGACGGTGGTTCGAGCTTTGTCGTGAATGCGGGCTACCATGACTTGGTCGCACTGGCCGCCGCGGCGGGATCTGTGAACGACCTGCAGCGTGCCAACACCCAGCTTTTCAACTGGAACAACAACTCGGCGGTGAACGGCTATGCGCATCCCTCCGTGCTACTTTCGACCCAGGTGATCAACAACGGTGACGTCAACGACTATAAGGCGACCAACGATTCCGGGGTGATGTGGTTCGGTGCGATTCGCCAAATTGACACTGTCAATTTCAGCACCACCAGCAAGGTCGATTCTGACAGCCAGACAATGGATTCCGTGTGGGATGGACAGTCGCAGACGATTCTGGCGACCGAAAATGTGAACGCGGGTGAGGCTACGGGAATTCGCACTTGGTCGAACCCCAACTGGCGGTCTGCCGCCTTTGTTTATCCCTTGAGAGTGGGAGCGGGTTCGTACTATCCGTACGACGACCCCATTTTGCCTGTCGTTTCGGGGGTGAAGCTCGGTGTGATCAACGGTCAGACCGGTGGCCTCGAAGGTGGCTCGCCGTTCCCTTCGTCGTTCCATCCCCAAGGCTGCAACTTCCTGTTCGTCGACGGACACGTCTCGTTCCTGTCATCCCAGATGGATGAACGGGTCTACGGTCTGCTGATGTCCCCCAGCGGCACCCGCCGTCGGGCCGGCATCGGTCAGCAGAAGCCCTTGAGCGACAACTTCTAGTCTGCCTGAGGGGTGGACATGGTTTGAGATTCCAACCAAGCCGTTCGATCGTGTTCGAACGGCTTGTTTTTTTTTTACCACCCGGTTCAAATCGTGCGTCAATGGCCCCGGCATGGCACATTCATTATTCTCTACCGTGAAGAGCTTGTGTGCAGACCCCGCGTCCTGAAGGGAGAAGTTGTGATGACTCGGATTTCGGCGTTGGCGTGTGGCGTGTGGTTGGCCGCGACGGCGATCGCGTTTTCGCAGGATCGCACTCAGGAAACGTACGTCGACGCCGCGAAGGCGGGGGCCGACTTTGCCGTTCAGGGGGAGTACCAGGGAGCCGCCGGGCCGGCGTCGATTGGCGGCCTGCACGTCATCGCCCAGGGAGATGGTAAATTCGCCGGCGTGCTGTATGCCAAGGGATTGCCGGGGGCTGGCTGGGATGGCAAGACCAAACTGGCACTTACGGGGGAGACCGTCGACGGAGTCGTCAGGCTGACTGGGACCAATTTCCGCGGGACGATTCAGGGGGGCGTCATGAAAGCCGACCTGGATGGGGTCGCGCTCGAATACAAGAAGATCGAACGCCAGTCTCCCACGTTGGGAGCGCCCGCCCCGGAAGGTGCGATTGTGTTGTTTGACGGAAAGAACGTCGACGTGTGGCAGGGGGGCAAACTGGTGGAAGGGGGGCTGATGGGGATTGGCACGCGGACCAAGCGAAAATTCAAGGACTTCACGTTGCACCTGGAGTTTCGCACTCCCTTTATGCCCTTCGCGCGGGGCCAGGCGCGGGGGAACAGCGGCCTGTACCTGAATGATCAGTACGAATTCCAGATTCTCGATTCGTTCGGGCTGGCCGGTGAAAACAACGAGTGTGGTGGCTATTATTCCTTCGCAAAACCGAAGCTCAACATGTGCCTGCCCCCCCTCGCATGGCAGACGTACGATGTTGATTTCACGATGGCGCGGTTCGATGCCAACGGCGTGAAGACCAGACCCGCCGTCACCACCATTCGCCTGAATGGCGTCGTGATTCACGAGAACTACGAGATTCCCAAGTTCAACGGCGGGGGTGGACTCGCCGATGAATCTCAATCGGGGTCGATCTTCGTGCAGGATCACGGCAACCCCGTTCACTTTCGCAACATCTGGATCGTCGAGGAATAATGCTCGCAGAGGAATTGGCGTTCGCGGTCGAAACGGTTCGCTCCGCCGTGAAGATCTGTCGCAGCGTGCAGGGGCAGATTGAGGTCGGAAAGTGGGACAAAGGGGATCGCACCCCGGTCACCGTGGCCGACCTGGCGGTGCAGGCGGTCGTGTCGCGCGGGCTCCAAGAGCAGTTTCCCCACGACGCGTTGATGGGTGAGGAAGGCTCGGAAGAACTGCGGTCACCGGAATACGCCGACCTGGCGGCACAAGTGATGTCCCATGTGCGAACGGTTCGCGCCGACGCGACCGATCCCTTAATTGTCACCGACTGGGTCGAGCGTGGCCAGCATGCCATTGACCCGAATCGGCGTTACTGGGTGCTGGATCCGGTCGACGGGACGAAGGGATTCCTTCGGAAAGAGCAGTACGCCATCGCCCTGGCGCTGGTCGAGCGGGGTAAGATTCTGCTGGGGGTTCTTGCCTGTCCGAATTTGCCGACAGTTCTGGGGACCGCCGAATCCGAGGTCTGGGGCCAGCTTTACGCCGCCCGACTTGGCGGCGGAGCCGAGCGGATTGATCTGGGACGGGACGACGTGGTTGTCCGCCGATCGCCATTGCGGGTCTCCACCGAGACGGAACCCGCGAAGCTGAACTGGGTCGAACGGGTGGAATCAAGTGACAAGAACCACGACGTGACTTCACAGGTCGTCACAGCGGTCGGAATCACCAACGAACCGTTCCGGATCGACAGCCAGGCGAAATACGCCGCCGTCGCGCGGGGAGACGCGGCCCTGTACCTGCGGCACAGTCTCAGCAAGACGTACATCGAAAAGGTATGGGATCACGCCGCCGGCGTGATTGTGACAGAAGAAGCGGGAGGCCGGGTGACCGACGTGAACGGCAAACCGCTCGACGTGACCGCCGGCCGGCAGTTGGAGAACAACACCGGCATCGTGGCGACCAATGGCCGGATTCACGATCGAGTGCTGGCGGCGGTGCGTGAAGTGCTGTCGCGGAAGTAGTTACGTCGAATTCCGTGGAAGCAGTACAGGATCGCGAGGTGTTGCTGATGGGTGTCCCGCGAGCACAAGGGGCTCACCGAATTTGCATCTTCAGCTTCCCGAGTGTTCGATTGATGAGGACGGCGGTTTGGCCGCGTCAGCGTCGCCACCCGATTGGGCGTGAATGACTGACTGTGCCCGCGTCGCTAGCTTCGCTTTCGTAGGGGACGGTGTGTCCTCCGGCGGTGTCAACTCGCCGCGTTCGATGCCCTTTCGAAGAAGACTTATGTCACTCTCGTACCGTTTTCTCGCTGAAAGCCAGTCTGGATACATGAAGGCACTCACGTTACGACGTCGCCCGCAGTGTTGAAGATTGGCGACTTTAGCCATCGCGTCACGATGATGGACGCAGACGACTGACGGGAGCCCTTTGTCACGGCAGCAATAGAACTGCCGGTCTCGTTGCCGATCAAGAAACGCCGACGACTCTCGCCCTTGGAGAGCATGAACTGGATTTCTCTCCTCCCAACGCCGGATTTCCTTCTCGAACCGCTCAAAGTAAAGCCTGTCGACGATTACAAGATCCAGGTCGGATTCATCAGACATCGCGGTCCAGACTTTTTCAGCTCGTGGGGCGATGCTGTAGCCGATTTGGCAACTCCCGCGCAGATACAAATTCCTGGGATGGACGCCGATTCGCTCCGCGACTGCTTCGACGAAATCACAGTATCGCTCGTATTCGTCGAACGCCTTGGGCGTGCTGCCGCCCATGAGATAATCATTGACGAGGCGAAGGGGGTTCTCCAACGCCATCTGGTATAATTCTCTAGGTTTCCAGACTATGTGGCCCTCTTCGTCAAACTTGAATTTCATGATGTTCTTCCTGCTCAACCACTACCAGTGGCTGGTTGTAGATCCCGTCGCCTAGGAACATTGGCTCGTTAAAACTGAGCCGAACCCGGCTGCGGCAGTCTGGGCAGCGGAACAATTCGCCGCTGATACGTCCGTAATTCTGTCGCGGCACCTCGTTATGACAGACCGGGCAGGCGGAAATATCCCGAAAGTTACAGTTTGGGCAGATCGTCGGAAGGATGGGGCCGGCGATGTTGCCGCAGTTCTGGCAAGCTTCACCAACGGCCTCGTGTACTTGTCGAATGTCCACGCGACCGGCGTAGCCGTCCTCGCGCAAGACCCGTCTCACCTCCTCGAGATTGTCGGTCGACAACTCCAAGTAGGCACGTCCCTGCGAGTCGCGGTGTGTACCGTGCAGGGGATTGTCAGGGTCTACCTCTACGGGCGAGCGATTCCACAGGTCGTGTCGAACACGCGCCGCAATGCGGAGGTCGGTCGTCCGGTCTTCAGTAGGATGCACGGTAATTCGAATTCGCATCGTGAGGGTTCCTTCATGATGTGTCATGGAAGAAGTTGTACCGAGATGATCTGGTGGGCTTCAAACATGCAGTCTATCTCCACCATGATCCGAGGGGCAATTACCGCGAATTGAAGTAACTGACCAACGCCACGATGCCACCGATGATCACCAGCATCAGCAGCACGAACAAAAAGATCTTCCAGAAGCTGTAGGGGCGCGTCCCCGCGACTTTGCCCGTTCGACCGTTGATCAGCAGCCGATAGGTCTGGTCGCGGAATTGATACGGGGCCAACCACATCGGTTGGAGAATGTGCTTGAACGTCACGGCGGTGTACTGGCTCCGCACGCTGTGTAGCCGCTGGTGGTCTCCCCCGATGTCTCGCAGACACAGATTCCGGATCTGCTGATCCATCACACCCCGCGCCAAGCCAAAACCCTCTTTCAAATCGATCGTGTAACGTTCGGTCTGAAACCCCGCCAGAAACCGATCGTGAAACGGTTCGATGTTGCTCAGATCCCAAGGTCCAACCTGCTGGAGCAGATCAGCAGGGACACTTTGCGATGCGCAAATCAGCACGTCATCGAAAAAGTGATCCACCCGACCCGACGCGGGGCTCCAGCGAATCCGCACGACAGGCTGGATCTGGGGCACCATGCGGGTCCGCGCCACCTGCCCCCCCTTTCCGTCCGACTCGAAGTACGTTTCGTTCACCATCACCGTGATGTATTCGGTGTAGTTGTCTCCCCGCTCACCCTGGTATTGGCTGTAGGTCTGCGAATCGTACGTCCAATAGGGGACGTATACCCCCGCGAAATGCCCCAGTTGAACCGCGTCCTTCAGGGCGGACGGGGCGAACCACAGTCCTCGGATCCAACTTTTGAACGACTCGGCGGCCCGCTTCGCATCCACCTTGAACGGAAGAATCCCTTCCGGAAGAATCATGTCGTGTGCCGCGATCGGTTTGTTTTCGAGGTCGTTGCCGCAATAGGGGCAATGCTCGGTCGCGATCTTGTCTTCGAGCAACACCACCGCCGCGCACGCCCGGCACTGGACCTCGCTCGATCGTCCGGGAAGTGTCTTCCCATGGCTCTCGGCGTTCGCCCAGTATTCTTGCCAGTCCCGTTCCACGACCGCCGCGTCGGAGGGGTCGATCTTTTCGGAATAGCCACAAAAGTCGCACTTGAGTTCCCGGGCCGTCGGATTGAAATCGAGCTTCGACCCGCACCCCGGGCAGGGGAATTTCCGTCCGGTGTTGGACGTAGGGGTACCGGCGGTCTGAGATGCGTCAATCACCGGTTCGTCGGCGGAACGATCGGCGGATTCCCCGTGTTCCAAAATGGGGCGAGGCGCGTCTCGATCGCGTTCAAAAATGCCAGGATCATCGTCCGACGACTTGGGGCGTTTCATGCCAAATGCCACCCATCAGTGGTTTCGAACGGTCGGGTCCAGCCGGGAATGAGGGCGATCACTCCTCCCGGTACGGTCGCAGACAACGCGGTCAGCGGTTGTTTGGATCACGAAATTCAACGAAGGCGCGGTTGTCGGTCCGATCTGCTCCGTAGACCAAAATCTCGTGGTTCGATCTGTGGAGGCTACCATTGATGCACCGCGACCAGCTCACCTGGCGTGTATTCCCGATCGGTTTCCTCAAACGCGATCATTGCATTCGCCTCGACGGTCGCACTCAAGTCGGCCGACCCGATCCAGCGGACCGGCGTCACCTGTGCCCCGTCCGACGTCCATTCCAGTCGCGCGGGATGATAGGTAGGTCGATTGCCGACGTTGCGGTACGCAGTCGCCAGACGGGCGAAGATTGGCTTTGGTCGCGCCTCCGAAAGTCCCCCCAGGCGTCGGAGCGCGGTTTTAACGAACAGCTCGCAACAGACCAGACTGCTGACCGGGTTTCCTGGCAGGCCGAACACATAGCAGTACTTTCCCATTTTGCCAAAATTGGTCGGGGCGGTGGACTCGGGCTGAGCCCGATCGATCCCCCCAAACCAAAGCGGCTGACCTGGCTTGAGCCGCACTTTGTGGAAGACCTGCGTGACCCCCGCTTCGGCGAGAACCACGGGGACCAGATCGACTTTACCCGCGGAGACTCCCCCGGAGATGACCAGCACGTCGTATTCCAGTCCCCGGTCGATCTGCGTTCGCAGGTCGTGTCGGTTGTCGCGGGCGATTCCAAGAGGGAAGGCGTCGTAGCCCGCTTGGCGCAACTGCGCAACCAGCATCGCCTCGTTGGAATTGCGAATTTGACCCGGACCCGGTTTTTCACCAACGGGAACCAGTTCATCGCCTGTGGGAAGCACGGCGATCCGCGGTCGACGGATCACCCGCACCGTCTGGCGGCCGAGTTCCGCCAAGCATCCGATCTCCGTACAGCGCAAAAGTCGACCCGCGGGTATGACCGTTGTGCCAGCTTTTGTGGACTCACCTCTTCGCAGAATGTGTTTTCCCGGCACCAGCGACGGCGGCTGAATCTCCACCCGGCAGGATGACCCCGCCACCAGCCTCGTCTGTTCGACCGGCACCACGACATCCGCCCCTCGAGGGATCGGCGCACCCGTCATAATGCGCGTCGCCTCCCCCGGACCAACCACCTTCCAGGGAACGACACCCGCGAGCGCTTCCTCGATCACGGTCAGTTCGACCGGCAGGCGGGCGAGGTCGGTCGACTGGACGGCGTATCCATCCATCAGCGCCTTGTCGAACGGAGGCGAATCAAGGTCCGCGACCGCCCCATCTGCCAGAACCAGTCCCAGCGCTTCGCCAAGGGGAACCCGAAATTCCAGAAGCGGGTTCACCGTTCGCTCAATCAAATCGAGCGCTTCCGAGACCGAGAGCATTTAGGCTCTCCTCGCCGGCAGATTCAGAAAATTCTTCAGCAGCACAATCCCTTCGATCGTGAGAAAGCTCTCGGGATGAAACTGAACGCCATGAATCGGGTAGGTCTTGTGTCGAACTCCCATCACTTCCCGGCCCACACCGGCATCATCGGTCCAGGCGCACACCTGCAAGTCGGGGTGAATTTCATCGGGCCGAACCACCAGACTATGGTAGCGTGTGGCGACAAACGGATTCGACAGTCCCTGGAAGACCCCTTGGTTGTCGTGGTGGATGGATGAGACTTTGCCGTGCATCAGGCGGTCGGCTCGGTTGACGGTCCAGTGAAAGACTTCACCAATGCACTGGTGCCCCAGGCAGACTCCCAGCAGCGGGACTTCGGGACCGAAGCGGGCGACGACGTCTTTGGAAATACCCGCTTTGTCGGGGTCGCACGGGCCGGGGGAAACGATGATTCGCTCGGGGGCGAGCCGGGCAATTTCGTCGAGGGAAATCTGGTCGTTGCGGTGGACCCGCACGTCGATCGACGGATCGATCTCTCCCAGTCGCTGGACGAGGTTGTAGGTGAACGAATCGTAATTGTCGATCAGCAGGATCATGGTGGGGAAATGGTAGCAGCCGCGCGGGCGGCGCTCCATCGCAATTGAGGAGATGCGAATGCCAACCGCCCGGATTATTCCAATCGCGAGAGGGGGCGTCGATTCGGAAATGCGCGGGGGGAAAACGAGCCGATAGATCGACGGTTGGTGGGTGTTTTGGTGACCGGAACCGCAAGCCGTTCCGAAGGAATGGGTTGCAGCGACCGCTTGAGGCGGGCGACAAGATCCGTTCCCGGGCCGGTTGAGAATCTCGCGCCGACAGCGTAACATAGAGACTGACGTGGTTCGTCATGAGGGCGAACGTATCCAACGAATGCAGGCGTCGTCGTGAAGACGTCGCTGGAACAGGGATCGGTTCGCGCCCTTTGAATTGAGCTTCCTCTCGGTCATGAGCAACTCCTTGGCCCTCGAACTGAATACACAACAACGCGACCTGGTGCTGGAAGGACTGCGGTACATCCGCAGCGCCCGGCGGTTGGCGTTCCGCGACCCGTTGGCCCCCCCCGACGCGAAGCGGGAAGCCGAACTGAGCCAGATCGCCGAGCTGATGGGGCAACTCGACCCGTCCGCGCGGGTTCCGGTCCGCGTCGAGTCGTGACCCACTCTGCTCCAACGAAATCCTGAGCGGCATGCGCTATCGGCACGTCTGTCTGGAAGCGCTTGCGTACACGCTGCCTCCGGAAATCGTCGCGTCCTCCGCGATTGAGGATCGCCTCGCCCCCATCTACGACCGCTTGAGTCTCCCCGCCGGCCGGCTGGAATTGATGACCGGCATTCGGGAACGGCGGTTCTGGTCGCGGGGCGTCCTCCCCGGAACGATCAGCGCCCAGACGGCAGCCGCGCTCCTTGAGTCGTCGGGCTTCGATCGTCGGCATGTCGGGGCGCTCGTTCATGGCTCGGTCTGTCGCGACCAGCTCGAACCCGCCACCGCCAGCGGCGTGCATCACGCGGTCGGGCTGCCACAGTCCGCTTGCGTTCTCGATCTCAGCAACGCGTGCCTCGGCCTGCTCAATGGCATGCTGCTGATCGCCAACATGATCGAACTGGGGCAGATTCGCGCCGGCATCGTCGTGGGGACCGAAATGGGACGTGATCTCGTCGAAGGGACAATCGATTCGCTTCTCGATACTCCCGATATCACCCGCCAGGATGTCAAACTCGCGTTCGCGTCGTTGACCATTGGCTCCGGGTCGGCCGCGATGCTGTTGTGCGATCGAAAACTCAGCCGGACCGGTCGCCGACTGCTCGGCGGGGCCTTTCTCACGGACACTTCCAGTCATCAATTGTGTGCGGGCGGGGTCACGGCCGCTGAACATGGAGACGGTCGACCACGGATGCAGACCGATTCCGAAGCGTTGTTGCACGCGGGTGTGAATCTGGCGGAACAGACGTGGCGGCGGTTTCTCGAAACACTGGGCTGGGGCGTCGAAGACATCACCAAAGCGTTCACGCATCAGGTCGGCAGGATGCATCGGAAACTGTTGTACGACCGACTCGGCCTCAACCCGGCGATCGACTTTTCCACCGTGGAATTCCTGGGGAATACCGGGGCGGCGGCGCTTCCCATGACGGCCGCGCTCGGAGCCGAAAAGGGACATGTTCAGTCGGGAGACCGCGTCGCCTTGCTGGGGATTGGCAGCGGACTGAATTCGCTGATGCTGGGAGTCGACTGGTGACGGAATCTCTCCCCGATTCGATTCCGAATGTCGCGGCTCTTGAGGAACACCTGTCGCGGCCCTCTTCGGGCGTCGTCGACGCGCTGAGCCGGCTCTCGGGCGATCTGATGTTGCTGGGGGTCGGGGGAAAGATGGGGCTGTCGCTGTCGGTGATGGCCCGCCGGGCGCTTGACCTGGCTGGCAAGTCAAATCGCGTCATCGGCGTTTCGCGCTTCACAAGGGGCGGCCAAGCCCAATTCACATCGCGCGGGGTGGAAACAATCGCCTGCGACCTGCTGGATGAATGTCAAGTGGCGTCGCTGCCGGACGTTGAGAATCTGGTGGTGATGACGGGCCGGAAATTCGGATCGACCGGCGATGAACCATTCACCTGGGCGATGAACGCTTTGATTCCGTCGATTGTCTGCCGGCGATTTCCGAAGAGTCGACTGGTGGTGTTTTCGACGGGCAATGTCTATGGGTTGTCGCCAGTGGGGGCGGGAGGGTCATGCGAAGCAGACACACTCCAGCCAGCGGGGGAATACGCGCAAAGTTGCCTGGCCCGCGAACGGATCTATCACTATTGCTGCGTGCGGGAGGGAATCCCGTTGGCGATCGTGCGGTTGAATTACGCTTGCGATCTGCGGTACGGAGTGCTGGTCGATCTGGCCCGGAGGGTCCGTCTGAAACAGCCGATCGATCTCGCGATGGGTTGGTTCAACACGATCTGGCAGCAGGACGCCAATACTCAGGCCCTACAGGCGTTCGATCACTTGACCGCGCCCCCGTGGGTTGTCAACGTGACTGGACCCGAATTGTTGTCAGTTCGTACGGTGTGCGAACAGTTCGGCAGCCGTTGGGGAGTCCCGGTCACGTTCACAGGAGCGGAGTCCGAGACCGCGCTGATCAGTCGGGTGGATCGGTCGCTCGCCGCTTTTGGCTCTCCCTCCGTTTCCGCGAGCCGGCTCATTGACTGGGTCGCCGACTGGATCGAGCGGGACCAACCCTGGCTGGGAAAGCCAACCCATTTTGAATCACGCAGTGGCCAGTTTTAAGGGTCAATGAGATGTCGGACGAAGAACAGGCGAAATCACTTGATCCCGCGACACCGCACGCCAATTTAGATGAGGGAATCGAGGCAGGGGAACTGACATCCGCCGCCGCCGACACCGGTGACGTTCCGTTGGAGCCGACGAACTATCCCAAGTGGATGTCTTGGGGATTCATCATTGGGATCACGCTGGCGTTCATCGCGTGTGCCGGCGTGGGCAACTGGGGAATGCACGCGGTCATGGACTCCGATGCCAACCGCTGGATTCAGCAATACAAAGACGACGAGAGTATCACGGAAGTGCTGGGGGGAATTGAACGTGGTGGTTACGATCTCCCCGCCACCTTTCGCGAGCAGAACGAGGAGACCGTGGTCTACTTCATCAACGGCCCGAAGGGATCCGGGCATTTGGTGATCACCGAATTCGGAATGAAGGTTCCTCGCGTGGAATTTCGCAGTGGTGGCAAAAGTTGGGTGTTGAGTGACGGGGTCGTCGATCCGAATGCGAAAGAACATGAGTGACTCCGCCGCGGCCTCGCCCATCCGATCAGGTTCGTATCGCGCGGTGATTTTCGATCTCGATGGCACACTGATCGACTCTCTCGCCGACATCGCGACAGCGGCCAACTCCGTTCTCGCGGACAACCGCTATCCCGTTCATCCAATCGCCAGCTATCGCACATTTGTCGGCGATGGAGTGAAAACGTTGTTTGAACGGGCGCTGCCGACGGATCAGAACAGCGTCCCGATCGTCAATCGTTGTGCGGGCGCATTCTCCTCGGCGTATGCCCGCACGTGGAACGTTCAGACCCGACTGTACACCGGGGTCTCGGAATTACTCGATACCTTGAGCGCGAGTCCATTGCGACTCGCGGTGCTGTCCAATAAACCCGACGCATTCACCAAAACGTGCATGGCGCATTTTTGTGATGCGTGGCCATTCGCCGCCATTGCTGGTCAGCGGGAAGAGATTCCCAAAAAGCCCGACCCGGCCGGCGCTTTGCGAATCGCGGCGGAACTGGGACTGGAACCGCGAGAAATCGCCTTCGTCGGAGATTCTTCGGTCGACATGCTAACCGCCCGGAACGCGGGGATGTTCGCGGTCGGCGTCAGTTGGGGCTTTCGCCCGGTCGCCGAATTGTGGGAAAATGGTGCCGAGCGGGTGATAGATTCTCCAGGCGAACTCCTGGAACTGATTCGGAGCTGAACGCCACGGCTCCGTTCAAGAACCGCGTGACTCGGTACTTCGTTACACTTCAGGCCATATCAGGGTTCATCGAACCGAAAGCCGGGGTTTTCGCCCACGCGCCGTTACCCACCCGACGCGGGATTGCCGAAGACGCGGAAGGGAGTGATCGCCTCGACGCGTCCTTTGAGGACCACGGGAGGGAGTTCTTCGCAATAAAACTCTTCACCAATCGCGATTTTTGTTTTCGGTCCAATAGCGATTTGTCCTGGTTGGGCGACCGAAGACTCCAGTCGGCTGGCGACGTTGACCGTGTCGCCGATGACGGTGTAATCCTTGCGGAGTTTGCTGCCAATATCTCCCACAATCACATCGCCGGTGTTGATACCAATGCGGATTCCAATCTGCTCGTCGGGACGGCGATCACGATTGAAGTCGTCGATCGCGGTCAGCATTTCCTGGGCCGCGAGAACGGCCTGTCGGGCATGGTCGGGGAGCTTCAATGGGGCACCAAAAAATGCCATCATTCCGTCGCCAATGAACTTGTCGAGCGTCCCGTTGTGTCGAAAGACCGCGTCGGTCAGACGGCCGAAAATGCCGTTGAGCAAATCGACGACCTGCTGCGGGGGGAGATTCTCCGCGATCTTGGTGAAACCTCTCAGGTCACTGAACAGGACGGTCACGACCTCCTTGTCAGCGAGCATGTTGTTGTCATCGCCCGCCGCCACGATTCGATCGACAACCGACGGGCCGATATAGCGTGCCAGCCGTTCGCGATGTTTCGCCTGTTCCCGCACCCGATTCCGCTGTTCGAACAGGTCCATGGCGACGGCGGTGAATCGGGAGAGCGCGGTGCAGATTTCCAGCTCGCGTTGCCCAAACAGGTTTTTGCGCTGTCGAGCGTCGATGTAAATCGCGCCAATGATCAGATTTTCATGCGACAGGGGGGCGCAAATCACACTCGTCACATCGCTCCCCCGCAGACTCTCGACGGTTTCGTATTGAGGGTCCGACGCCGCGTCCTGAACCAGCAGTGACGACCGCATCGCGACCGCTTTGTTCATGACCGTACGACTGACCGTGATTTCTTCCCCCGTCGGGGAACGCTGCACCAGCGTCTGGAAATTCTTGCCCGACGGATCGACCTTAAGAATCACCGCCGAGTCGGCGATCTTGATCTGATGAAACAGCAGCGTCAGCACGTTTTCCAACATCTCGTCGAGATTGGTGGCGACCTGCAACCCTGTGCCCAGCTCGCTGAACAAATCGATCGACCACGCCTGTTGTGGTCCAAACCATCGCGCCCGCGATTCCGATGACTCCGCCTGATCGAATTCAACCGTACCGGCGATGTCATGCCCGCTGAACCCGCGGACGGGCGCGCTCATCGAAAAGTCGTTGATGTTAATCGACGCATCGGGCTGAACGTCGAACGTGTCACTGAAACTGACACTGGGCCGACTCGAAACCGGATTCGCGAGTTCGACCGTCGCCGCCTGCCGTTGTGGGGCATGGAACTTCAGCGGAAATGTCCCCAGGTGAATGATGCAGCCATCCTGCAGCGTCTGCGTTTTCACCCGGGTGCGATCGACATATGTTCCATTGCGGCTGTCGGCGTCTTCGATAATCCATCGGGATCCCTCCAGCCGAATTGTGGCATGGTGCCGCGAAATCCCGGGTATCTCTTGAGGCAAAGAAATCTTCATGTTGGGACCGCGTCCCAATGTCACGATCTCGTCGCACTCATACGTCAGGTGTTTGTCTTCAACCGCATAGTACAATATGGGACGTCCGGCAGTCATCAATTCAGGTTCCGGTCAAGGTGGACGGTCGTAACGAGGTGAGTTGATGGTAGCCGAATTGATCGGGTTCCGGCAGTCTTTGGACGGGTACTTAGAATTGCCCCATCCGAGCCAGCACACGCTCTCCCTGCGCTCCAGTGGCGGTCAATCGAAATCGTCGTCCTGTCTCCGCTGTCGTTTCAATTTCGATCCGCAGATGATCGGCCGGCAAGACGTCGGCCACCCGGTCGGCCCATTCCACAAAACAGACTCCCGCGCCTGCGAAATACTCGTCGACACCGAGATCCTCGAAGGCACCGCTCGAGGCGAGTCGATAGGTGTCGAAGTGATAGATTGGCCACTCCCCCTCGTACTCTTGAACCAGCACAAACGTCGGGCTGGTCACCTGTCGGGAATCGACGCCGGCGGCCGCCGCGACCGATCGAACCAGGCGAGTTTTCCCGGCCCCCAGGTTCCCCACCAGTGCGACGACCGTCCCTGGTTCCAGAGCGGCCGCCAGCCGTTTTCCCAGCGCTTCCGTATCAGACTCGCTCGCGGAATCAAAAATCCAGAATGGTGGTTTGGCGGTCACGGATCCAATTCGGCCAAGCAGGAACGGAAAGTGATGCGATCGAGGTATCGTCGTTTCGTGACGGGCGCGATTCCGGCACATCAGCGGATCTCTCACCGTTCTGAACTCACTTCAGCAGGTCGGCCACTCCACCCGGCAAATCAGACAACGTGCGAACCTCATCATCACTCAGCGCGCGGTTGAAGATCGCCAGATCGTCGAGATCGCCAATGTAACTGAGTCCGAGCAAAATCGCCGTTTTTTCCGGATCCCACCCCAGCGTCTGCTTCCCTTTCAGCTTCCCGTTCAGTTTGCCATCAAGGTACATTCGCGCTTCGGCGTCATCCCTGCCGGTGTTGTAGTGCGACCAGGTCGCGACAACGTGGGTCCAACGATCGCGTCGGAACGGGGGCTTCTCCACTACGATCATCGGACGATCGAAGACCGGGATCTGTTCAAACGGTGTGTTCTTCGGGTTCCACACTTTCAGATCCGAAAACACGCCGAACCGAAAATGCCTCGGCTTTTCGTCCTTCGAGAAATCGAAAAAGAACGACGCGTCGTCCCATTTTTTGTCGGTGATCTGTATCGGGTCGGCGAATCCGGGTTGGAGATCTTCTTCCGGAGTCAGCTTGATCCACAAAGACAACGTTCCCGACCAGTCATCCGGCCGCCAGTCGATGTTTTTCGCCGCCGGGAAATAGATCACCCCTTTCCCATTCTTCTCAAACCGGAGCGCGTCACCATAACGCCCTCCGTTGGCGACGATCACCGCGTCAGTTCGGTGATTGCCCGGCTTGCCATCGGTGGGGGGGAGTTTGGACGCCGTGTGCAGTCGGCGGTCACCTAGCGCAAAACCGGCGTCGACTCCGCCGTCGAAGCCCGCATGAAATGTCAACGACTTCGCGAGCGAAGCCGGCTCGTCGGCCGAAGCCAGCGGGACCGAAACCAGAACGAGCCACAAGAGCGTCAAAATGCGATGAGTTGTCATGCGTTCCTCGTTGGAGAAATGGTTGGGAACAATTCCAGCAGCCCGCCGATGTCGGTGAGCTTTTCGAGCTGCCAGCAGGTCTCCAGAATCCGGTCGGCGGTCGAGCTGGAAATCACCGTGGACGCGGTCCGCCGGAATTTCGCCTCGACCTCGGCGTCGCTCATGGGGTTCTGGTCATGGCCGCGCGGGAACTCATTCTCGGCGATCAACGTTTTCCCACCGGTCAGATGGAGCGTGATCCGATTCGGAATGCCACGCGGGTACCGCGCTGTCAGGCTCGAATCTCGCAGCACCTTGATCTTTGCCACCAGCCCCAGCAACCGTTCATCCCGCAAATGCTGCTCATCAAACGACGAAAGCGTGACGTCCCCTTCCATCAGCGCGACAGCGAAACAATAGGGCAGACTGTGGTCCGCAGTCTCGCGCGTTTTGGGCCGCCATTTTTCGGGGTCTTTGCCGATGATGTCGACGGCGGCGTCGAAGGAGTGAATGTCAATCGATTCGATCTGGTCGATGGAGGCGAGCTGCGGTCGAAGTTCCAGGGCGGCGTGAATGGCGCTTTGCGAGTGATACTCGGCGGGCCAGAACTTGATCGACGTCTTGTTGATCATGAAGTCGACGTCCCCCGGTTTCTCTCCCCCGAGTTTTTCGAGCGTGAAGGGACCGGAGACCTGCTTCCAGAACCCCATCTCCCCTTCGAAAATCGGGGCGGGACCGGTGAGTCCCTCGGCGGCCAGCATCGCCGCGAAGACTCCGTTGCGCGAGGCGTTGGCGAACGCGCAACCTTTCCACTCCGACAATTCCCCTGCGCGGGTCTGCCTCAAGGTGATATTGGGTGTCCCCGCGAGATTCAGCGCGTGAGTCAGCCGGTCTCCTTCGAGACCAAACAGCCGGCCGGCGGCGGAGGAGGTGGAAAATGCGCCATAGGTGACATGGTCCCAGCCGTTCTTGCGAATGCTGGCCGCGTCACACAGCCTGCATTGGATTTCGTAGGCGATGACGGCGGCGACGATGACGTCCCGTCCCGAACGACCCGCGGCCTGGGCGGCGGCGAGGACGGCGGCGAAGTTGTCGCTGGGATGAGCCGGCTCCAGCGACAGGTAGGTGTCGTTGAAGTCGAGATAACGGAACAGAATTCCATTCGCGAAGGCGGCGAGGTCGGGAGATGTGGCGTGCGACCCACCCCCCAGGTAAAACGCGCCTTGGGAACTGGTCACGCGTCGGCAGAGAGCACGAGCGACGTTGGGTGCGCCGGCGGGCCACGCCCCCAGGGCGCAGGCGAACGAGTCGATCAGCCGCCGGCGAACTTCGTGGATCGTGCGTTCGTCGAGCTGTTCGAATTGGAGTGAAGAGGCGTACGCGGAAAGCCGCGCGGCGAGAGGCAGTGTCATCCTGGAACTCAATTCATGGATCGTGATGCGATGCGAGCCAAGTCTAACTGCCAAAATCCGAAATCGACAGCGTGGTTGAATCTGCGTTGAATTCTCCATCAATCCGCGAGAAGATGACCGGGACGAACAGGAAAGGTGGGAATTCGTGAACGAGATTCAAGGATTGACCTGTCCCGGGTGTTTGGCGCGACTGGATGGGGACGTGTTGCGTGAAACGGGGGCGCACGTCTGTCCGTTTTGCGGGAAGAATGTCGCCGACCTGCTGCTCGGGGCTGATGCGATCGCGGGTGCGACAAGTCCGGAAACTCGCGTTTCGACGGGGACGTCGAGATTCACCGCTCCGCCTGCGAATTGTGGTCTGCGGTTGATCGAATCGTCCGACGAAAAGCTGGTGGTCTATCTGCCGGCGGCCAAGTCGGCCAAAGGTCTCGGTTGGTTTGCGCTCGCCTGGAATGGTCTCATGGCGTTTATCACGACGCTGATGGTCAGCGCGGTATTTTTTGGGACGGGAAAGTTCGAAGGCAGCCCGCTGTTGGGGATTGCTGTCGTGGGGCTTTTTTGGGTGGTGGGACTGGGACTCGGATATCTCGCATTGAAAATGCGCTACGAGCGGACGTTTCTCTACGTCGATCGCCAGCGGGCGGTCGTTCAGAAGATGCTGTTTGGCCGACAACGGCGCGACGAGTCGGAAATCGCGGAAGGGACACACGCCGCGCTGGAAGTCTCGCACTCACAGAACGACGTACCGGTCTATCGCGTGGTGATTCTTGGCGGGTCGCGAAAGCTGCAGTTTGGATCGGCGCTGTCGGATGCGGAAAAGGACTGGCTGGTCGATCGGATCAATGAACAACTCGGTGTGCGGGAACTGAGTGGAGGATCCACGGTCTGGACCGCGGACGGAGAAACTCCGACCGTCGTTCCCACGCACTGCGCGACCTGTTCCGCTCCATTACCCGCCAGTGTGACGGGTGTCGTCGCGTGTCCGCAATGTGGAGTTGTATACCGAGGGATTTCACACCCGCTCGTAGAAGAGCGGCTGGGAAGACCCGTTGCGAGATTGACCCCTTCGGAACTCCCGGCCGACGGGCCGATTCGGATCGACGAGGACTCCGCAGCGAAGTTGCGGTTTTCATTCGCCGGCTGTGACAACCGGGTTCTGCAAATCGTCGTGCCGCTCTTCGCGTTTGCATTCGCCGTGTTCTGGTACTCGATTCTCCTCGCGTTTGTCGTTGCGGCGTTTCACATTCCTTCCCTTTGGGGAAAAATCGGTGTACTCGCCTTTTTGACTCCCTTCATCCTGGTAGGGACGATCCCTCCGGCCCTGGGGGCGTACATGCTGTGGGGGCGGATCCGAATCGAGATGACGCGAGATCTTTTGATCTGCCGATGGCAGATTGGCCGGATGGGATATTCCCGCTCTCTCACCGTGACGACACTGGAGTCGGTCCGGGTGGAGTCAACTCCAAGAAATACTCGCAATCCGCGGGCCCTACCGGAGGTTCAACCTGCGCCATCCGCGGAACAGTCGTCGTGTGTCGCACGCGGGGAAGGCAAATTGCTGAATCTGACCTCAGTCAATTCCCCAGCCGTCCAAGAGAACGTCGCCTCGCTGATCGCGACCCGGCTGGAGGAATGGGGACACAAATTGGGAACGCTGGCACCCGCGACTGGGGAATGAATTCGTCGAAGTGCCAGACCACAACCGCGTCGTACGCTGTCCTCTTCGAGGTCCCCGGCATTAGACCGTAGGGCGAATTCGCCTTCGAACGCTCCACAGTCCCACCAGCCCGCAACCCGACAGGACCAGAGTGGACGGTTCAGGAACGACCGGCAACGGATTTCCGGAGACGACTTCGACCAGACGCCCCTGACTGTCGAATTCCAAGCCGCCACTGAGCCCTGGCCCGATGTTCGGGAAGGGTGACGGGATACTGACAGTATTCGAATCCATCGTCACGGCGGCGGTTTGCGCCAACACCCGGCCATTGTGGATCGTGGCGCTGGTATTGAGGGTGATACTGGCGAGCGCCAGGATGTTCCCTTCGAAGTCGGTACTGGTTCCCAGCGTCGCCGAACTTCCGACCTGCCAAAACAAGCCATTGTCGGAGCCATTGTTCGACCCGGTGTTGATCATGGTGACTACCGAGCC
Organism: Planctomicrobium piriforme; assembly: GCA_945860955.1. Lineage (GTDB taxonomy): Bacteria > Planctomycetota > Planctomycetia > Planctomycetales > Planctomycetaceae > UBA10511. Next base: position 32,327 of record CAMATH010000048.1, on the reverse strand, counting down.
GCTGGCGGTCGTCAGCGTGCTGCCAATTTGAAACACCCAATAGGCGTTGTCGTTCCCCTGGGCGTCCAGCGTCAGGGTTCCCGTCAGTTGAGCGGAGCTGGCGAAAAAGTAGATCCCGGGTGCCAACGTCAGCCCACCGAGATTCTGCCCGGTGAGGGTCGCGGTGCGAGCAAGTCCCGCCAGCGCGTTGTAAGCCGCGGTATTGTCGATTTGCGCCTGCAATGCCACGGCGTCCGTGTTGTGCACGACTGACGGGGGCACAAGTGTCACGGACCCGAATCCCGTGATCGACGACCCTGGCGAAAGACCCACGTTTCCATCAATCGTGGTGGCACCCGTATTCGTAATGGTGGAGCCACCGAGAACCGCGAAGCTGCCGGCGGAACCGAGAATCGGTCCCGCAGGAGCGAGTGAAGTCAGCAGCGTCATTGCTGCGAAAACCGAACAAATCCCTGGCAGGCATCGCATCGCTCAACTCCTCAAGTCGCGGACATCAAAAAATAAAAAAAACCGACGCAGCGGAATACTCGGGGAGTATTCCGCTGCGTCGGTTTACGTTCTAGCGAGCCGGCTGGTGTAACCAGCTTGCTCTTCAGTCAGTCTTCCGAAGATTCCCGCCCGCTGAATCTGTACGCGGGGGAAATCTGTGTCTATTGCACACTATCGGCGTCAGGACGCAAGCCGTGGGACAATCAAAAGACAAACGGGTGTGTTTCACCCCCCCAGTTCCCGGATCTCCTGAATCTGGATTTCGATTGTCGCGAGAGTCGAGTCCTGAAAGACTGTGATCGACTTGTGTGCCCGGTACCAGTCTTGAATCGACTTGACCACCCGGCGGATTTCTCCCGACAGCGTCGACCAGTCTGACGGGCGGGAGGCGGGTGGGGCATCGAGTTCGACAAATGCCAGAATCCCGTCACAGCGCGCTTCGACGCTGGGGATTTTCACGTAGGGAAACTCCTCGGTCGGTGCCGCGTCCCACTCCTTGGTCTCTTTCGATTGCGGACCGTCGTCTGGGCCTTTCGAGTCCCCCCCCTCACCGCCGTCGTCCGAATCACCGTCCCCACCGTTCCTGCCGAAATCACTGGGAAGCTCTGGCTCTGACCCGGACCGACGCTTGGCAGGATCGTCCCCGAACGGTTGCCCCGAACGGTCGCTGTATCCCTTGAGTCGGTTTTGGATGAAGTCGGCCACAAGATTCTCTCAACAGCGTTGAACGGAACGACCGCCAAGTATCATATCACAGCTCGTTGAGTTCTCGGAATGGAGGCCGAGCGACAAATACACCCCGATCGACATGTGACGTTCGCACGGCCGACTCGCTGCGCTCGCTGGCCGAGGCATCCAATTTCGCCTCCAGGGCGGACCGATGAAAAAAAACAGGGCGGCCCAAATTGGACCGCCCTGCGCGAGCGCTTGCGAAGGAACGACGGGTTCGAGGAATCACGCTGGTATCGAACCGGCCTCCGGACGCTTGAAAATCACTTGGTGGCGGTCGGGACCACCCACACCTTGCATTCGGTCTCAACTTCTTCATGCAGGCGGATCTTGACGGTGTACATCGCCAGTTCCTTGAGTGGGCCGTCGAGACGAACCATGTCGGGGGTGATGTCAAAGCCGGCGGTCTTGAGCTGCTTGCTGATCTCGGGAGCGCCGATCGAACCATAGAGGTGCCCCTCTTCGTTGGCGTGGGCCTCGATCGTCACGCTGTATTTGCCAACAATGTCGGCCAGCTTCCGCAGCTCCTGCAGCTTCTTCTTCGCGATCTCGGCGATCCGGGCGCGGTGCTTCTCGACCATCATTTTGTTGTGGGCGGTGGCGACGGTCGCCAGTCCCTGAGGCAACAGGAAGTTGCGCGCGTATCCAGGACGAACCTGAACGATCTCTCCCTGCTTGCCCAGCGTGGGGATATCTTCCGCGAGCATCAGTTCGACGTTGCGACGGCCGGTTTGCTTGGTTGTTGTGGACATGAACAAATTCCATTCGCGACGACGAGAAGCGCCGCGTCCGTAGTGAGTGTCAGAAGAATTTTGAGGTTCGCCGGGAGAACGCGGTCTCACCGACGCTGTGTACCGAACACAGCGTCCCCCGTTGATTGTGGACGCTGTGAATTGTGGACGCTGTAGGTTGAGTGGTCGCCGTCTTAGAACGGAACGTCGTCTTGCGGGGGATCCGACGGGGCAGTGTAGCCACCACCGCCAGAACCACCGTAGCTTGGCTCGGGACCACCATAATCGTCCCCGGGGGGCGAGTAGGAGTCCCCGCCGGATTGGGCGGGAGCTCCACGTCCGGAACCACCACCCCCTCCGCCCCCACCGTCACGGGTGCCAAGGAATTGCATCTTCTCGCACACGACGCGGAGTTTGCTCCGCTTCTGGCCAGTCGCTTTGTCGTCCCAAGTGTCGAGCTGCAACCGGCCTTCGATCAGCACCGGACGCCCCTTGGTCAGGTATTCCCCCGCCAGTTCCGCGTCGCGGCCCCAGCAGGTGACGTCGACAAACGTCGTTTCTTCTTTGCGTGAATTCGTTTGTTTGTCAAACCAGAAGCGATTCACCGCCAAACCGAGATCGGTGACCGCCATCCCCGTGGGGGTGCGCTTCACTTGCGGGTCGCGCGTGATATTCCCCACCAGAATGACCCGGTTAAAACTGGCCATCATTCGCCCTCTGGGCTAATAAGCAGGTGCTGCCAGCCGCGTCAGCCGGCGGTTTCGATCGCCACCGCCGCCGGGATCCCATCGGGAATCGACGAACTGTCGGTGTCGTGGAACGTTGTGATCACTTCCCCCCGGCCATTCGCCATGTCGACCATCGGGCCCACCAGCTTTTCCGGAAGCTTGATCACCAGAAATCGCAGAATCGACTCGCTCAACTTCACCATCCGGTCCAGTTCATGAACCCGGCGACTGTCGGCGGTGAAGTACGTCAGATAGTGAAGCCCCTTGCGGTGCCCCTCAATCTCGTACGACAACTTCCCATCCTGCCACGGACGTGTCGCCAGCACCTGCGCGCCGATCTTCTCGAGCAACGACTGCACCTCCGCCAGCATCCCCTGCGGGTTGGACGCATACTTGTTGCTATCCAGCAGGAACATCCCCTCGTACGTCACGGCAGGCAAAACTCTTCTCCTTCAACGCGGTACCCGACCCCTCGCGGCGATCGACGTACCCAGAACTCTTCTACTCGACCCAACTCGAAACGCCCCGCGCACGAGCCGAAACCGAAATTCGCAAGCTCCGCATTATCTCGCAGGAGTAGATGAAATGCAACTCTGAATGGATCGGGGCCTGAGGAAGGCTGTTGCGCTGTATCCTATTATGGGGCAGTGGTTTGCGTCATGCGGTCCGGTCGGGCTTCAGATTCCGGGGAAGAATTGCGTCGGGCGAGGTGCGGATTCCTGCCCGGAGTGGGGTGATGAAGATTGATTCCGGGAACAGATTCAAGCCTCCGCGCGTCTAATCGCCAACAATTCCGTCACAACATCCCGGGAGATTGCCATGCCGTCGCGCTACCGACCTGCGATCTGGAGTTCCACGTTTCTGCTCGCGTCGATCACCATTCTGGGTGCCGTCCGTTCAACAGGATACGGTTGTTACCCCGCCCCGCGGGCTGGTGAGCAAGTCTCGATCGCCAGCGAAACGGCACTGATCTTATGGGACGCCGCGAACAAGACAGAACACTTCGTCCGGCGGGGGACGTTTGAAACGTCTGCCCAAGACTTTGGGTTCCTTGTCCCCACTCCGACCGTGCCAAAATTGACGGAAGTGAACGCCGAGGTGTTCACGGGACTGTCAAAGCTGACCGAACCGCGGATTGTGTATCAGCCAAAGCCGAAAAGTCAGGGAGGAGGCTGCGGTTGCGCCGAAATGTCGCTGGACAAAGCGTCGCCGGGGAGCGCATCTCTCCCGGACACGGCACCTCGCCGTGTGACCGTTCATTCGGAACAGCGAATCGCCGGCCAGGACGCTGTCGTTCTCTCGGCCGACGATGCCGACGCGATCACGAACTGGCTTCAGGAGCGTGGATATCCGGCCACTCCGAAACTTACCGAGTGGATGAAGCCTTACGTCGCGCAGGGCTGGAAAATCACGGCATTCAAGTTCGCGAAAGTCGAAGGAGGAGAACCACAAGTTCAGTCGCAGGCGGTCTGCATGTCGTTTGAGACGGAAAAGCCATTTTACCCGTATCGCGAACCAGCGGCAGAAGGGGCGACAGGCGATTCCGCAGCTCCCAAGCCCGAGCCTCAGCCCTGGACTCCGCGACTCTTGCGGGTCTTCTTTATCGGGGACGCCCGCGTGAATGGAACGATTGGTGAGAACGGCACTTGGCCGGGCCGGGCGGAATGGTCCAACACGTTGTCCGATGGTCAACGAGACCAGATCCTCGCGAACCTGAAACTCCCAGGAGAGGCTCCCGCAGGAACCTGGCGATTGACCGAATTCGAAGACCACGCATCCCCCCGCCCGGGGACCGACGACCTCTGGTTCGCCCCCAGTCCCATCCAGTCGACACTCGAACGGGAACCGATCATACAATACGTCTCAACCGGCGACGGCGATTCGCTCCTGTTGTTCGCGCTCGCCGGTGCCGCGATCTTCACACTGCGCCGCCGCTCGCGGGTGCGGTAATTTATTGAAAATTTGACCGGATGAAGAGGATGAAAGGGATGGACAGGATGAGGTCACTCGCCATTCCTGCCGTGATGCCTGTGGATTTTCCTGAGGAAGTTCGGCGGAAAAGGAAGAGGCCCCACTTGCAATTCCCCCGCATTCCCCTAATCCGGCCTGTCGGCCACCTTCTCCCCGAGAGCGGGGAGAAGGATCCGATTCAAGCCGGTATGCGCAATCCCTCCCGTCCCCGCGACGGAAGTCATTCGACTCGCAGGACACGTCCCTAGCCAGGCAGTGTGATCGCGATCTGGTAATCGTCATGAGCGGCGGTGTCGGTGTTCAATCCACCCACAAGGTGCAGTCGCAAAGGGCCTTCGGCGTCACCTGCCGAGTGTGTCACCCCATTCCGCTCGGTGCCAAACCAACGGAAGTGCGAGGCATCATCCGGATTGGCTGCGTCAAACGACATGAAGACCACGGGCGACTTGGCGGGATCATTGGTCGCGTTGTTCGCCAGCACGTTGGCGGTCGTTCCCCCTGGGATATAGTACCAGCCCAGCAGAGAACCTCCCGTCAACGAAAGCGTCTTCTGGGTTCCCAGCGAGTCCCCAGTATTGAACAGCGTCTGTCGGGTGTTGCTCCCCAGAACCGCCTGGATGTAGCCGGCGGCTGATGGGGCCAGCCCGTTGACGGTCCCCCCCGCGTCGGTGACGAAGAACAGTCCGATTTCACCGTCTGCCTTCGATTTCCCGCCGCTGGTCGGGTTGTCACCCGCGAGCAGCTTGAACGAGGTGGAGACCGTCTGAGTGGCGGCACTGGGGAGTCGCAGCGCCTCGGCGGATCCCACACTCGCTGTCGCTCCCGGGGTGACGCCGATCACGATGTCGTTGTAATCGCGATCGCCCCCCCCGCGCATGTCCTCCCAGTACAGCAGCGCGCGGGCCGACTGATTGTCGGCGAGAATGTGCACATGGTCGATCTTGTCGGGATTGGCGGCGTCCACGCTGAAGAAGACACTGGGGCCACCCACCTTGTTGCTCGGATTGGACCGGAGCGCCTCAGCGCCGGTCGCTTTGTCGGCGAGGTAGTACCCCACCATTTGACCGCCAGTGAGGGTGATGGTCTTCACCGCGCCCGGGGCGGTGCCGGGAGCGAAGATCACCTGCCGGGTCGCGCTCGAAAGGGCGGCCTGGGTATAGCCCCCCGAACTGGCCGCGACCCCACCCACAGCGCCGGCTCCATCGACCACGTACAATCCGAACTCACTGCGGTACGCGGAATTTTTCGCGACCAGTTGAAACGTGAGTTGCTGCGAGGCGGCGAACGTGCCCGGGACGGTGTAGAGCTGGCTGTAGTCGGGGGTGTATGTGAAGGCGAGTGGAGTGGACGCGATCGAGGTTGAACCATTCAAAGTGGCGGTCGCTGTCAGACTGTTGGCCCCCACCTTCAACTGCGACGGATTGAGCGTGGCGGTGAAGACGCCGGGGGTCGTTTCGCTCGCGGGGACGTTGGTCGTGTCATTCACCCGGAACGTCACGGTCGAACCGGGTTGCGCGCTGGCGGTGAACGTCGGAGTTCCGTCGGAGGTCACCCGGTCGTTGTTGAACAGTCCGTCGTCACTGCCGGCCGTCAGCGCCAGTGCGGTCGGCGTGATCGACCCGACGCTCACATTCATCGTCGCGATCGGGCTGGTGTCTTCGCCACCGTTGGCGGTCCCGCCATTGTCCTTGATGCGGTAAGTGAACGTCACCAGTCCCGACGTGTCGGAAGCCGGAGTATAGACCAGAGTGCCGGCGGTTCCGTCAAAGTTCGAGATCGTTCCGGTCGCCGGCTGTGAGACGATTTCATACGTCAGCAACTGGGGCTTGTCGGCGTCGCCGTCATCCCCAGGGAGCTGAATGTTGACGGCGGTATTGCTGGGGGTCGAAACCGAACCCCCCGGCGCGTTCGGAGCATGATTGATTGCCGTTACCGTCAGTTTGATCGCCTGCCCGTCGAAATTGACCCGGCTGTCGATCGACGTGCCATCCCGCGCCGTCTGGTCGCGAACGGCGACGGTCAGATTCACCTCTCCCGAAAACGTCACGGCGGGTGTCAGCGTGATCGTCGCGACCGACGGATTTCCGTTCGCCGCCGGCGCGGTTGAAATTTGAACCGTCACGTTGCTGGGGGCGCTGCCGACGTTGTTGCTTGTGAAACTGGCGGAGTCCTTCACCACGAACGTCAACGCGTCGTTTTCATTGTCGAAGCCCTGCACGGTGAACTGCACCGGTTTCCCCTGCACCGCCGTCTGATCGCTGACGGAACCCAGGAAGGCGCGATCGTTGGTCGTGTCGGCGACGACAGAAACCGGAATGATTTTTTGTGCCGTGTTGCCGTTTCCATCGTTCGCGGTGACGGTGAGATTCGCCGTCCCGGCGGCAGCGGTGGAACTCGGGCTGACGCGCAGTACCCCGAATTGCGTGTCGTTGACGATGGTCGCGCTGTTGATCACCAAGTTGGTTGTCGGCTTGTCGTTCGCGCCGGTCGGGGTCGCCATCATCTTTCGGAACGTGTCGAAACCGTTCGTCAGAATCCCGAAGATCGTGTGATTGAAATTCAGATTTTGGGGGAGCTGCGACAGCGTTTCGTCTATCGCCGTGATGAAGAACTGCGAATCACCGGTATCGTCCCCCGAATTCGCCATCGCCAGCATTCCCTGGCCGGTGAATGTCAGATTCGACTTGTATTCGTCGGGAATTTTATTCCCGCTCCCGCCGGTTCCATTCCCGTTGGGGTCCCCCCCCTGGGCGACGAAACCCGGGATGACTCGGTGAAACGTCTTGCCATTATAGAAGCCTGTGTTCACCAGATCTTCGATCTGGGCCAGCGTCAAGGGGACACTGCCGTCGTCGATCAGCCGCAGTGTGATATCGCCCGTGAACGCGGTATTCGTGCTGTCGACCCCGCTGACATGCATCAGGACGCTTTTGCCCGGGGCGATGACACTCGCGCTGACTCCGACCGTATCGCTCTGCACGGTGTAGCTGACCGGATTCGCCGTGCTGTTCACGATCGGCAGGGCGATCAGCGCGTCTTTCCCCGCGGGTACGCTGTTGACCAGCGGAGTCCCGAAACTGAGTGTCAGCAACTGCCGCGATTCCAGAACCTCGGCGGCCCCTCCGAAACGATTCGACATCACACGACGAGGACGTTTGGGCAGAAAGGCGTTTTTGGCCCAGCCTGTGAGAACGCGAATCACGGCAATTTCCCGGAAAAGTGGTTGAACGAGGCCGACAGAACGAAGACAAGAGTCCGCCGAGATCGAGGGTGCTGTTCAAACGTAGCCTCCCCGGCCCGCAAGCTTGCTCCATTGTTCGTAATTGTCGACCCTCGATCAAGCCGCCCGGGAGATGGACTGGGCAGTTTCGGTAGGCTTTTCCGAATCCGTAGCCGTTTGCGGCGAAAACGCCGGCAATTCCAGATGAGACAGCACCCGTTCCCCCAACTTTTCAATCGAAAAATAGTCCGCGACCGTTTGCGCACCACGCGACAGCCGACCGTGGCAGGCGTCGCTGGTTAACAATTGCTCCAGCCGGTCAGCGAGCGACCCCGAATCCCAACAGTCAAACCGCAGCCCTCCTTCCGCTCCTCCCGCCGCCACCACCCCGGCGATTCCCCCCAGATCGGGCACCACGACCGGTGTTCCCTGCGCCATCGCTTCGACCGGCACCATCCCGAACGGCTCTTCATGGATCGACGGATACACCACCGTTCGACTCGCCCGAAACAACGCCGACCGCAGTTCGTTCGAAACGTAACCGGCCGACAGCACATCGATCCGCAAGTGTTCCGCGATCTGCCGGCACGCCTTCGCGTATGTCGCCCCGAACGCCGTCGGTCCGCAAATCGCCAGTTGCAGCTTCACACCCCGTCGCTGCAATAACCGAACCGCGTACATCAACAGGTCGAGTCCTTTTTCCGCGTCTTGCCGGCCCAAATAGGTGACCAACGGCAGATCGGCGCGGTATTGTGGAAAGTGAGCCCCGATCATCGCGCGCGACGCCTGACTGTCGACTTGTTCACCCACAGGGACCCCGGGCGGGATCGTCACCAGTTCCCTGGCGCGTATGCCAATCTCCCGTTCGATCCGCTCTCCGTACGCGTCGCTGACCACGACGGCGGGCCAATCCGAGTGACGCACCACCTCGACCAACCGGTCGTGGAACCGCTGTTCAATGCCCGCTTCCCGCGCGTAGTTGCCGTAGACTTCGTAGCCTTGAAACGTCACCAAATACCGGGGACGCGACGGCACGAGATCCCGTGCGGACCGTGCGAAAGACCCCAGAATCTCAATGTTGGGCAACAGATGGGTCACCTGCGTCTCGGCGAGTTCCCGGGCGAATCGCGCAATCAGCCGGCGGTCGAGTTCGACCCCATTGCAAACCGCCTGCAAGGCGAACCGGACTTGTCGGCCGATGAACCCCGGTACCGACTGTGCGAACCAGTTGCGAAACCGTTCGGAAGAAAGATGGTGCATCGAGCGGCCCAGGGCGTCGGCGACGCTCGGACCGGCCCAGGGAGCGTACCGCGACCAACTGAAGAGCCAGCGTTGTTCGATTCGCGGGTCGAGGGGGGAGACATTCGGGCGGTCAAACGCCCACCACGCATGCACCCGGTAACCCCGCCGAACCAGTTCGTTGGCCAAGCGAATATCACGAATCTGCGCCCCGACCAGCGCTCCACCGACCAGGATGAAACCCACCACCGGTGCCCCGTCGGCAGACTTCGATTCCATTCCCAGACGCCGTCTCGATTGCGGAGTTTGAAACTGCATTTTCGTGGTCCATCACGGATTGGAATTGACGACAGCTATCGCGCCCGGCGAACAGTCACTTGCGAACCAAACGGCAACTCGGGCCACAACGCACCCTGCGGAGCGACATGCACGTCGACATAAGTCGCGCCGCGTTGCCCCGCTTCGTTCGTCGCTCCCGTGGTCTGAGGAGGAATCTCAGTCACCCGACCTGAACCCGTTCGACCACCGGGAAACCGCAGTTCCAGCTCGGTTCCCGGGACAAAGTCCGCGACCCGGCTGGAAGGAATCTGCAACACCAGGAACGGCCGTTCTTCGTCAAACACCTGCACGAGCGCTTCTTGCGGCAACACACGCTCACCCGCCTGTTTGAAGAAGACCCCCACGCGGCCGGGAACCGAGGCACGCACTGTCAACAGCGCCTGTTCGGCTTCCAGCAACGCCAATTCCCGTTTCGCGAAATCCAATCGGGCCTGTTCGGCATCGATTCGCATCGAACGGCTGATTTTCGCGGGGAGATCGCGTTTTCGCTGTTCGAGATCTTCAATACGTTCGGAACAGAACCGGTCGGCCGCCTCTTTGTCGACGACTTCCTGACCACCTCGTTTTTCCTGCGGAGCCACCGGCACTTCGTTCAGCATCTGCCGAACCAAGTTCGCGTCCCGCACGTCGAAATTCAACGGCTTCGGATCGTCATTCCACCACGGGTAATGGTCTCCCGGAAGCGCCAGATCGGGCCAGCGTTCCGACGCGAACGGCTCGTACCGGTTCGCTCGTGACTTTCGGCTCAACTCCGCGGCGCGAATGCGGGCATCGAAAATGCGGTCGTCGATTTCGAGCAGTTCCTGTTCAATGCGGCTGTCCCGTTCCGCCTCCATTCGGGCCAATTCCCGTTCGCGGGTTTCGACGTCGTGACGCTGCTCGCGCACCCGGCGTTCCAGCATCGCATCGGTCAGGTCGGCGAGCGGCCGGCCGGTGGCGACTTCATCGCCAGGAGCGACGCGCAGTGTTTCCAGCGTCGCCTCACGCCCCGCGACAATCAGTTGGGAAGTCGCCTGGAGGTAACCGGTGAATTCCTCGAAGCGGACTGTTTCGTAGCCCAGAACCACACCATAACCGACGAGCAGCGCTGAGCCGCACACCAGCAACATCCGCAACGGAGAGACCGTCGGGAATTCCTGGGCCGGTTCAACGGTTCGGGGGGACGCCGCAATCGCCATGACAACCGAGTCCTTTGAAGCACTCGACGCGGAAACAGACCCCCATCGAATCGACTCAAGGAGCGGCTCCAGATGACGCGCGCCGGCCCTTGTCGACAAAATCGATACTCCCGGCAGGTTGTGCGGGATTGATAGACTGTGACGAGGGCCGTGTCAGAAGGGGGCCAACTCTTGCCGCTCTGGTCGGAAACAGACCCTGACGCTGGCACCGTCACAGGTGATCACGGGCGGATCGTAGCCCGCTCGGCGCATCATTTCTGCCATACGCAAGGTTCCGGTGCCGAACTCTTCGATCACCCCCCGGCGAAAAAACACATTCGCGATGAGTGGGTTCCAGGGGAGCGACGAATGTCGATCTTGCAGCGCCGCGGGCGTCAGACCAAAGTGCAACGGGCCGGGAGAGGAGATCTCGAGTCGATCCCGGTAGATCTCGATCTGCACGCCACCCCCGCCGATCGAATAATCCCGATGGCAAATCGCGTTGGCCAAAGCTTCCCGCAACGCACTGGTGGGGAATAATGGCTGATCCTCACGTTCAAAGACTCCCGGGACAATTCGGCCCGCGACTGGAAGTCGTGACATCAGATAGGATTGTGCTTCGTGGAGCAGTGCAAAGGCGTTGCCGTGGAATCGCTGGTTGTCCAGAAATTCGTCTGAACTCTCGGTGCGAAACCAGGCGACGCGCAACAAACACTGGGCGAAATCGCGTTCAAGTCGTTCGCGTTTCCCGAACAGGACGGCCGCCGCTCGAGTCAAGGAGCCATCGCGGTTCAAGAGTTGCAGTCCCCCCAGAATGGTCAATGGATCTCTCGTTCCCAGCTCTTCGATTCGTCCCCGGCGAATTCCCTCGTCAACTGTCCGGGCCACCTCCGAGAGATCCAGATCTTGCACCGTCCAGCCTTGCGCCAATTCGTTCTCCCAACGGCTTTGCGAATGGAGTTTTTCGAGCAGCAATCGGTTGTACTCGTCCCGTGATAGCTTGAAGTTTGAGGTTCCGGTTCTGCGGTACGCGACCCCCTTGTAGGTGTGGACGCCATTCGCACCCGCACCAACGCTGACCGTGATCAAAAATCGATCGCCACCCAGATCCACCGGAGCGATCGAAGGGAATACGGGCGGATCAATTTTCCGGAGTTCTTCAACTACGTGTTTTATGGTCCCGTTCGATATCTGCTGACCCAGTACCCGCCGATCATCGGAGACGCCGAATAAGACCACCCCGCCTTTGTGGTTCAGCATAGCGCAGAGCGCCTCGGCCGCCTTTTGGCGACAGGTGCTGTTCGTCGTTTCCTTGAATTCGACGGTTTCCGACTCTCCGGCCGAAATGAGAGAGTACGCCAGTTCGGGAGTCATCAAGTCACAATTTGAAGAACACGAAGAACACTGGGCGGTGAGTAGGTCTCGCCGGTTCGAACCACCCCGCGTCATTGTAGGGATCCCACTTCTCCCCCGGTAGATCCTCTTTGTTCCTATCCACCATGCGTCACGAGTCTCGATGGCGACCGCGCTGTATCAAGACCGGCCTCCCCAGTCAGTCTGAAAAATCCGCCGCGACGTTTTCCCCGCGCCAAACCAGCCGCACGATCTCCCGGCGCCAACCTGGTTCATGCACCGGCCACGCGGTGACCTGGAACTCGCGTTCATCCCGCCGGGCGGGTCGACCGGTCGCCTGAACTTCCACCAGGCAGGCTCGTTCTCCTGTGGTCCACGGGGGAAGTCGCCCCGGCAGATTGCCCCGGCGGCGCGTCATTCGTCCCTGATCGATCACTGTGGTGACGGCGGGCTCGTCCCCATCGAGCAGCCGCCACGCGATCAATTCATGACTGGCGGTCGAGTACAACTTTTTGAGTTCGAACAAATCGTTCCGACAATCACGCGCGTCGCGTTCAAACCACCCTCTGGGCAACAACAGCCGGGTCGCCAGTTGATTCGCCCGCTGTTCGCGTTCACCGTCGGCCAAGTCATTTGCGGACTGTCGCGTTTGCAGCCGATGGGCGAGCGACTCACCAATCTCGTGCGCCACAGTCCATTGCAGTCGTTCGGGGCGGGGCTCGGGGCGAACGAAAATCGCGGTTCGGCCATCAATTCGCATATGTCTGCCCCGTGGTTCCTGCCGACTGTCGACGGCGATCGACATTCCCAACCTCTTCGCGAGAGCCACTACATCAATCGGTGGCTCGGTCCAGCCCGCCTGCGCGAGAACCTCGGCCACTAGTTGATCAATCGCCCGCAATCCGTCCGATTCCACCGCGTCTCGCCACATGTTCGCCACTCCCATCATCGTGATGTCAGTCAGGATTCATGTGTTTACTATAGCACATGGGTTTAGGTGGCAGCAAGCGTTGACGGGGAGGGGAGATAATCCAGAATCGAGTTGATCCGAGGCAAGCGAATCCTTGAAGACCTGTCGGCCGTGCGAGCGTCAACGGGCGCTGCCACTGGGAATGCCGCCAATTTGGTATCCAAGCACTGGGTCGTTAAGAATCGCCGCAGGTCTCACAGCACCCTACAAGCCGGCAAGCAGGTCGGCCCAACTTTCGACGTCGAGCAAGCGTGTGGCGAGGCCTTCGAGGACGGCTGAATCGGCGAGCAGAGCGATCCTTCTACGAACCTTTACCGGGGGCTTGCCGAACCGTTTCGTTCCCAGAGACAACAAGATCCGTCGGGCTTCGTCGGCCCGCCCTTCTTCTCTCCCTTCCCGTCTTCCTTCCTGTCTTCCTTCCTGTCTTCCTTCCTCACGTCCTTCCTCACGTCCAACGACCACCCCCTGCACGCGACCCTCCTCGAGAATCGCCTGGTAGGTCACAGATTCTTTCATCGAACGAACTCCCTGCAGCATTTGTCTGGCGAACCCCTCCTCATATTCTAACCCCATCAAGACGTACGTGGCAGTCCAAAGCATGTCGATGTCGGCCCGCTCCGCATCGCGTTCGAATCGCTTCTCCATCTCGAGAATCAGACGCGGCAATCTGCTGCGGTAGACCTTCGTCAGCGGCAACAGCGGAAGTGTGCCGATCCCTCCAGCCAGAATGGCCTCGGGCGAGAGCTCCCAGAGGCGGACAACTTCGTACTCGAATTCGAGGTACGCCTTGCCACTGGCCAGCTTGCCCTGCACGTGGCCCGTCATGGTCTTTCCATCGGCCTCGCGCCGCAGAAGGATGACTACGCTGCGCACCGGCAGCGAATGGCGCACGCCAAGGATTACGTTGTAGTGCAGTAGTCTCTGGCTGAGCGTCGCGTCGTAGTTCGCCTGAAACTCCACATGCAAAATGTACGGGTTCGGTTCATCGACGCGCAACACCTTATCCGCCGCCGCCGTGACGGTCGACACGTCAGCGTCGACGACTGTCACTGGAACGCGCTGCTTGACACCTAAGAACAACCCCCAGTCTTGCGGAAAGACTTCCTCCAAATGCTTGGGCGTGGCGTCATACGGTTTGGACATGATTCGCGGATTCTACGGCACCACCGGAAGTCGTGCCACAGTTCGCCGTTCGACTGCCGAAGAACAGCCGCCATTTTTGGTATTCAAGCGGGTGGTTGTTCAAAATCCCAGGGGGGTCTGGGGGGGACAGATTCCCCCCCAGCTTCTGCCCAACGGCTTGTTCGGTTGGATGGCACGCTTCCTCCCGGATGAGCGCAAAATTGCGAACTGTCGTGGGGATTGAAATCCCCATTACGGGGGAACGTCGCCGGCGACTTCACGCCCCTCTACCGTTTCGGCGGGTCCGCTTCTTTCACCACCGCGCCGTGTTCGTCACTGAGGATCAGAATCGCGAACTTCACCGCTCCGTCGAGATCGTTCGTCGACAGCGACGCGTAATCGAATCGGCCGCGGAGGTCGGTGTAACCGTCTTTGAAGAACTTCACCTCTCCGCCGGCGGTCCGGGCGTAGACTTTCACGTACGCCTTCGAAACCGGTTTTTCCGTCGTCGCCTGCGTCACGCGAACCTGGCCGTAGTTCTCGATCACCTGCACACCCAGCGAGTGCGAGTAGTACGCCTGCGTGCGGTTCTCGCCCGCACCCGTGATCTCCACCAGGATGTTCTTGTTGAGCAGTTCTTTGGGAAGCGGAATCCGAATTGTTCCCGACGCGGGTTTTTCGTCCGGAGCGTCGGCCGGTTTGAGCGAGACGAGTGCCGTTTGATTCGGCTTGACCGCGCTGAACTGGCCCCGGAACTGCCGCACGAACGGATTTCGGCTGAACAGCAGCTCGACATCCATCAGGTAGTAATTGACCCGCACCTGATCGAGATTCTGGTACGACAGGTCGATCTCTTTCGCTTCGACTTTGAACTCGAACGAGGGTTCTGTCGCCGCCAGTTGCGACTGTTGCTGGTCGCGACTGGTGGCGTCGACAACCTGCGTCTCCTTCCCTTCCGCCTCATCGAGTTGCGCGACGATCGCCGCGAATGTGTTTCGCCAGCGGTCGACCGGGTGGTCGGTGTACTTCAAGGCGATCGCCCGCGCCTGCGCCGGCTCGGCGTTGAAGAAGTCGAGGTACGCGGCGCAGTAATCGTACTGCATCCGGGAGGCGATCTGTTCGGGCTTCACCCGAAGGAACGTCGACCGCGCCTCTTCCACCCGGTCCTGGAGCAACAAGTAGTAGGTCGCCGTCAGGAGGTCGTCGGGTGACAGTTCCCGATCGTAGGCGGCCTGCGCCAGCCAGCGGTGGTATTGCTGGTGGAAGCGGTCGTTCACAATCTGCCGACGTTTGCCCAGTGCATGCGCCCGGGCGTTGACCAGCGGCTTGTATTCCAGATGTTCATAACTCCGCCGCGCGACAGGGTCGACCGTCAACAGCCTCGACCGCAAGCGACCGCCGCACTCGGTCACCAGCGGGTCGGCATGCTGCAAAAATTCGTTGATGGCCGGTACGGTGTCGTGCTTGAGGGCGTACGACCACAGGGTCTGATTGTAGACATGCCGGCTCGCCAGCAACCGCGTCACCGTCTCGAAGAACCGGGCGTCGTTCATCCGCCAGGCGATCCGATCGAGATCCAGACGGTCGCAGTTCTGCTTCGTCAGAAACGCGACGACCTCTTCGGAACTGCCGAACTGGGAAACGTGGTCCCACGATTCCGCGTCGACTTTCACCGGTTTCTCGACGACATGAAGCGTGGTGGGTGCCGCGAATGCCGCAAGATCGGCATTCCGGGCGACCTGCACGGGGAAGTGCTGAAACTCGCCTGCCGCCGGGAAGTAGAAGTGGTAGTCGATTGTCTGCGTGTGGTAGGGCTCAAGAGTGATCAACTGGGTCCGCGTTCGGCGGGTGTTCAGAACCGGAATCGCTCCCTGCGGAATCTGCAACAGGAGACTGAGGTTTTGCCGGGTGGAACTGGGGTTCGTCACCACGACCTGACAGCCGTAGACGGTATGAATCAGGAATTCGTCAGTGACGTATTTGTCGACCTGCTCGCCATCAACCTGCATGTGGCGGTCGCCGTGCTTAAAGTACGACTGTCCGACCAGAATCTTCGCGGGTCCGGGAGCGGGGTCGGCGGCGCGGATCTCCTCGTGATAAACCACCGCAGGCCCCGCCGGGCTGATGGTCAACCGCGTCCCCTCCAGTTGCGTCTCGTGCTTCGGGGCTTCGAACGGAAGATCAAGAACGGCGAGTGCCAGCAGCATTTCCGGGAAATTCCGGCTCGCCTCGGCGAGATGCGCCGAGACGAACGGCAGCGCGGGATCGTGCTGCGCGAAGTCACGCCAGAAGGCATTGACGGTGATCAGGTCCGACGTTTGCTCATCGATCGTCAGGTGATGGTAATTGTTCTCGGCCCACTCTTTGGTGGGATCGGGTTGGCGGTAGAGGGACCGAATGCTGGGAATTCCTCCTGAGGTTATCGCTATCCCTACCAAATATTCTTCAGAGATCGGCTCATCGCCATCCGAGTCCGATTCGTCTGCATCGCGCAAGGACTCTTTCAGGAATTTCTTCTGTGGCATCTTTCGTCGGGCGGCACCGCTCTTGGAGCTGAGAGACGAGCGATCTTTGGACTCGCCGCGCTGACTCTTCGCCTGCTCGTCGACGCTTTCCTGTTTCGATTCCACATCGTTGAGTTGCCTCGAAAGCTGTTCCATTTCCCGGGGAGCGGAGGGACTTCCGGGCATCCCCCCCATCATTCCTCTCGCTCCTCCTCCGAAGAAGCCCCCTCCTCCCATGCCTCCCCCTTGTCCAGCGCTTCTCTTGGCATTGAACGACGACATGATGCGCGAATCACCAAAACGGTTGCCCGTGGCGAATTCGTCCAAAGACTCCCACGATTTCAGCTCCACCGTTTCCGCGATCAACCCCACCAGCTCCTCCATTGAACTCAACGCCCTCCCCTTGATCGCGGTATCAAACAGACGCGTGAACCGGTCCCGGTCGGGGGGCAACAGGGAGTACAGGTCGGCAATATGCCGGGCGGTCGCCTGCCGATCGGCTTCGATCCGCCGCGCGAGCAGAATCCGCTCCACCACATTCAATTGCCCGAACTTCCACGGTTTGAGATATTCCACCAGATCCTCTTCCAGCAGCCAAAGGTCCAGAAACGTCTTGTCCCGTTTGTTCGCCAGGTACGGCTTGATCACCGTCTGAAAGAACTCCGGATCCTTCTTTGCCAGAAAGAAGGTGAGTTCGTGGCTGGCATGTTTCGAATAGAACGCACGGCGTGCTTCCGGGGTCATGGTGGGCCACGTCAGAATCGGTCCGAATTCCGCCAGTTGCGAATCTTCGCTCAACGTGGCGAACAGGGCGTAAACTCGGGCCAGACTGTCGTAGGTCTCGAATCGGCTGGTGGTGACGTCGGCGATCTCAAACGGGGTTCCCGGCGCGATGAGCGTCATCTGTTTCTGCTGCAAAAAGTGCTTCTCGGGATCCAGCGGATTCAAGAGCCGCTGATCGATCACCAGCAAGTCGGGCTCGGGCAACGCGATGCTGCGATACGCCGTCGACAACGCGTCGACCGCCACGATGTGAATGTGCTGGTGCGCCCCCAGCTCGGCGAGCGGGATCGTCACAGTGCCGTCGTCATCGGCCGTCAGATTCACCAGTACTGTGGAACCACTGGCGAGGAAGTCGAGGTTGGAGAACTGACTGGTGCCGGGAGGCGGAGGTGGTGACGCGGGTGAATCGGAAGGAACCCTCATTTCCAGTTCGCGGCGGAGCGAGTCGACTTCCGCGAAGTCATCCGCCTGGCTCGCCTGTTGTTCACCCGTCTCGGTTTCGCGAACTCCCCAGGGATTGAGCAACAGCGCAGGCCGCTCCAGCATGTTTCCGGGGAGCTTCGCCGCGTATTTGCGGTTGAAAATGTAGCTGTATTCGTCGCCGATATTCCGCCCCGTGATGTACACACTACTGGCGATCAAACGCGAAAACTGTTTCGGCTCAATCGTGCCAACGGACGCGAGTGAATCGAACGCCGAGTACGCGGGAGCGAATCGGTCAGCGAAGACGTGGACGCGGGTGAGTTTTGTCGCGTTGGACAGTTTCACTTTCAGCGCCTCGGGCATTGTCTCGATCGCCGCGACTTGCAGGGGAGGCATCGCGGGGGTTTCAAGAATCCGCGTCTTCCCCAACACAAACCGTCGATCTTTGGCCCCCGCCGCGATCCGCAGGTGAATTCGCGTGTCGCTCGACTTGAGCCACAGGTCGTAGTTCCCCGCAGGCAAGCCTTCGATCACCAACAGGCCGTCGCGCTGTTTCAGATTCCGAAAACGGTCGGCGACAAAGGCGTTGCCGCGAAGTTCCAACAGCGACACCTCCGCGGGCGAAAGTTCTCCCCCCGCACGGGGCACGAACGGCACGACGACCGGTTCTCCTTCCTTCCCGTTCAACTGCGGGCTGCTGGTGGTTCTGTCCGGACGGAGCGGCCATGTTTCCATCGTTCCCTGCGGACCAGTCGCGGTGACGGAGGTGATGTCGGCGAGCTCCCCCAGTTCAACCCGTCCCTGCGGCGTGGTTTTCAGTGTGGTCAGGAACGGAAGGCGGAAGTCGCGATGCTTGAGCGACAGGTGAATCGCCCGTCCCCCCTTCGGCTCTCCGGTTTTCCCCAACAGCGCGACAACGTACTCGGTGTCGCTGGGCACCAGATGCAGATCTTCGGTCTTGTCACTCTTCTCGATTCCATTCAGAGTGAAGCCGGTCACCGTCGACAAATCGAACGGGGCTCCTCCCACGCTCACGCGATTGACTTTGGCTGTCAGCACGAACGAAATCGACGCCGTCCGGGCGGGAACCTGAAACTCGTGAACTGTTTCGCGATCGTCAAACAGTGCCACATCATTGATCTGATCACTCGTCGAGATTCCGTCGAGGTCGGTCGAGGTGATCAACAGCTTTGGCTGAGTCAGCAGTTGGACCGACGCCAGGGCACCATTGAGTCGCAACCCCGGACGGATCAGCACCGTCGCCTGCCGTCGCGACAGCAACGACTCCCGGTCGACGTACATTCCTGCCGAAAGGGTGTAGTTCTCGGCTTCGTGTTCAAACGCGTCGAGACAGGAAAAGTCCCCCCGACTGATGACAATCGGTTGCCTTCCGGGAGTGGTGCTGAACGGGACGGTGATTGTTCCCTGTTGGTCGGC
Organism: Planctomicrobium piriforme; assembly: GCA_945860955.1. Classification (GTDB taxonomy): domain Bacteria; phylum Planctomycetota; class Planctomycetia; order Planctomycetales; family Planctomycetaceae; genus UBA10511. The sequence continues at coordinate 13,132 of CAMATH010000048.1, read as the reverse complement.
GGGGTATTCCCGGCCGGCGAGCCAGATCGACGCGTCGTTCACCGGTTTTTGAGTTTCATCATAAATGGTGAAGACCTGGCCGACCGGGCCTGTCCGGACGACAGGACTCAGTCGACCTTTCCGAATCAGCGCCCGGCTGCTGCGGCCATTTCCAATGAAGTCAATCACGTACACCCCCGCCTTGTTCAATTGCGGGAACTCAAACCGTCGATTGACCCGCCGCACCGGGGGATCTTTGAAGACATGCGTCTGTTCGATGTTGGCGATCAGACCGTCCAGATTGATATCGGTACTGACCTCCCGCAGTGTCTCCCGATACAGACTCCCGGTATTGACCTCGAACACTTTGACGATCAACGTCGGAACGTTTTTGATCGCCACGTCGAGTATCACCGGCTGATCGACGGCGAATTGCGTCGGATTCGTTGGAGCGAAATCGATGTCGATTCGCTCCTTGAGCTGCTGGTAGATTTCCGGGGGCAAGAGAGCCGCCCATTGTTCCGGGGTTCCCAGTCCGTTGACGATCTTCGCCTCGGCGAGCAGGTATTTGAGGTAGACGTCGTTGACGAACGGCTCAAATTCCTTCGCGTTCGGCAGCTCCTTGAGAAAGTGCAACAGGTGACTGCGAACCAGCGGTTCGTCATCCCCAATCACCGGGAACAGCGTTTCGTCGACAAAGCGTTGATAGAGGTCGCAGGGAAACCGACGAACCGATTCGGACTTCAAAAAACTCTCGGCCGCATAGCCCACCGGCCTGGGAAGCTGGAGATACGCCAGAAACCGCTCGCGATTGAGCTTCCCCTGTTGCTGGTCCAGCACAAGCTGGTGATACAACACGTGCGCCTTGAGTGAGTTGTGGACGGGATCCAGGCGTTTTGCGAATTGAGACAGTCGGGTGAGATAGGCCCCAAGCAACGTGGGATCATTTCGCCAGTCTTCATCCGCGGAGGGTTGCAGTCGCTTCAGAAACGCGTTGACGAACGCCTGATGATTGAGGAGTTCGGGCTTCTTTTTCGCCAGCTCCTCCAACTGAGGCAGCAGCAGTTGCGTGTGAATTCCCAGCGAACCGAAGCCGCCGGAGTTCTCGTGGTTCAGATCGGCGACAATCAGATCGACCAGTTTTGGATAATCGGGGCGGGTGAGCCGACCGAGCAGGTCGCGGCGCTGATTGGGATGAAGTGGTGTTTGAATCAGCCAGTCGATCGCGTCGTTTTCGAAACCGTTGACGTGGTCGGTCGAGATCCCCACAGCCCGCTGCCGGAACTGGTCTCGCGAAATCAGCTCGGGATCGAGTTTTGTGGGTAGATCTGGTTCGGCGCTGAGATCTTCGCGCTGATGATTGAACTGCACCCCGGTCCGCCGGATGAGATAGTCGAGCGATGCCTGCGGAGCGCGGTCGTAGGTCAGCAGCGCGTGCCGGGTGCGAATCTCCCAGAGCCGCTGCGATTCGCCGTGCCGTTCGAGCCACGGCCGCTGCATTTCGATGAGCTTGGCGTATTGTTCGGTCGCCAGGTAGTGCAACGAATGGAAGTAATAGAAGTCCTCGGTGCCGGGGACCAGTTGTTCGAGCGCTTTCGCCCGGTCGCTGGCGAGAACAAAGTCTTCGACAAATCCGATTTCCCCACCGGAAGCGGGAGCGGCGGCGGCGAAGAGTGTGAGAACCATCAGCGTGCGAATTCGGTGCATGGAGAAACCTGAAATGTCGAACGGCAGCGGCGGCAGGTGCCGGGATCGTCGGCGGGAGCGCAGGACGAGTCGGTGCGATTGTATCGCGCGGGATGGCAGTTGAGGTACGACTTTGAGCCGCGCCCGTCAGGAAGCGGTAATCGGTCTCCGCTTCCTGACGGGCGCGGCTCGGGTTCGAATTCGCAACGTCCGCCGCGTGGAGTATAGACGCCCATTGCCGCCGACAGTTCCCCAATCTGGAACAGAATTTCCAGATCGTGTGGAATTTTGTCCCCGCAGTCGCCGTTCTAGGGATCGACCAGCCCGTGTTGCGGTTGCTGTCTCCGCTTCCTGACGGACGCGGCTCTGCGTACAGAATTTTCTGTTTTCCCGCCGCGCGGAGTATAACGATCCGCTGTCGACCCAATGGTTGGAAACCGGTTCATCACGCCGCGAGAGGCGGGCGTTCTTCGTCGCTGATCTGCTGGTCGCGCACGAACTTACAGATCCCGCGCTTTGACTGCCGGACAAAGTCGTGCAGTTCCCGCACCGCAGGCGTCATCGGCTCGCTGGCAATGAGTTCCAGCGCGCGGGCGACCCCCAGGTTTCCCCGATACAGAGTGTCAAACGCGGTCTTGATCGCCAGTCGCTCTGTCGCTGAATAACCGGCCCGACGCAGTCCGATGATGTTGAGGCCGGTGACTGTGTTGGCGCAGACGCTGCGCGTCATGCAAAACGGGGGGACATCCATCTGAGCGGCCGAGCCACCCGACATCATCGCCAGCCGACCGACGCGCGTAAACTGGTGAATCAGACAGTTCCCGCTGATAAACGCCCGGTCGCCAACTTCCGCGTAACCAGCGAGCAAGGCACCGTTCGCGAGAACGACTTCACTTCCCAGCCGGGCGTTGTGGCCAACGTGACTGTACGCCATCAACAGACACCCGTCACCCACTTCGGTCGCGGTACCAGGCATGGTTCCGCGATGGATAGTCACCCCTTCCCGAATCACACAGTCACTGCCAATGACTACCTGGCTGTCACCGCCGCGGTAGTTCAAATCCTGGGGAAGATCACCCACGACGGCGTTGGCATGCAGCCGACAGCGCGGTCCCAGAGTGGCACCCGAATACAACGTGACACGTGGCCCCAGGACGCAGCCCTCCCCAAGCACCACCCCGGAATCCACGACACAAAAAGGGCCAATCTCCACATCCGCCCCCAACACCGCCCCGTCGGCCACGACCGCCGTCGGGTGAATTCGTGGCACCGAATGTCGCTGGGGGACCGGGAAAATGGTTGGATCGGCAGACATGAAGCGATCGCGACGGCCGCTGTCGGGGAAGCGACCACTGGGTGAACTGGAAGGGAGCGATGGTCGCGGGAACGGTACCGCGCCATTCGAATTCAGACAACACGAGTTTTCGGGCGCTTTGCGCGACCGCTATACTGAGTTCGGCGAGCTGACGAAATTGCCTGGGAGTTCTCCGCAACACCGTACCCCGTCAGAAACCGCAGTGTCCTCACCTCAATCGCCATGAACTCGCGTCTTTCGCCCACTCCTCAGTACACCGCATCCAGCCGCCGTGCGTTTCTGGCTCAGTTTGGTGCCGGTTTTGGTGGTTTGGCGCTGGCGACATTCCTGGCGAACGAACAGGCACGAGCCGAGACCGAACCACCTTTGGCCCTCAAGCCCCCGCACTTCGCCCCCCGCGCAAAACGGGTGATTGTGCTGTTCATGTTTGGTGGCCCGTCGCATCTCGATACGTTCGACTATAAACCGGCACTCGAACGGGACGACGGCCGGCCGCTCCCCGAAGAACTGAAACCCCGGGTGATTTCCTTCCCCCAAAAAATGGGGGGACTGATGCGGTCGCCGTTCGCATTCCAGCAGCACGGTGAGTCGGGAACCTGGGTCAGCGAGTTGTTTCCCCAAACGGCCCGGCTTGTGGATGAGTTGTGCGTCATTCGTTCAATGCACTGCTCCAACCCCCGGCACGGTGGCGCGGTGCTGGAATGGCACACGGGGAGCGACGCGTTCATTCGACCCAGCATGGGTTCCTGGCTGACGTGGGGACTGGGAAGCGAGAACCAGAACCTGCCCGGGTACATCACCCTCTGTCAGTCCACGTCGCAAGGGGGGGCGAACAACTACGGCTCGGCGTTCCTTCCCGCCTCCTATCAGGGGACCGCTCTGGGAGCCGGCGGCAAGGCAGCCGACGCGAAGTTCCCGCACATCGGTTCCGGGGACGACAGGCTCCGTCGTCAGCGGCGGGAACTGGAATTGCTTCAGCAGCTCGGTCGGGGGCAACTGGAACGGGATGGAGCCGACGACGAACTGGAAGCCCGGCTCGCATCGTTTGAACTGGCGTTCCGGATGCAGATGGCCGCCCCCGAGGCGGAGGAGATTGGCCAGGAGACTGCCGCCACGCGGGCGCTCTACGGACTCGACGACCCGGCGACCGCCGACTTTGGACTCCAGTGTTTGTTGGCGCGACGGTATTCCGAACGGGGAGTCCGCTTTGTTCAATGCAACAGTAACGGCTGGGACGCGCACACCAAGCTCAAGGAAAGCCATACGAACATGGCGCGATCGGTCGACCGGCCCATCGCCGGCCTGCTCGCCGATCTGGCCCAGCGGGGATTGTTGGATGAGACTCTGGTGATCTGGGGAGGCGAGTTCGGACGCACGCCAACCACCGAGAGCGCCGACGGGCGCGATCACAATCCGTACGGGTTCAGCATGTGGCTCGCCGGCGGTGGGGTGAAGGGGGGCCTCAATTACGGTCAAACCGATGAGTACGGTTTGTACGCCGTCGAAAACAAAGTCCACTTCCACGACCTGCACGCGACAATCCTGCACCTGCTGGGACTGGACCACAAACGACTCACCTACCGCTACGCGGGTCGCGACTTTCGGCTGACCGACGTCCACGGAGAGGTGGTTGAGGGAATTCTGGCGTGACAGGGTCAATGTACCTGTCGAATACGCAACTCCGCCAACGGCTGGAGCAATGCCGAATGGCGCCGAAGGCCGAATCACAGCGACCGTTCTGTAAAGACCGCCTTACGACCACATTCAGAAGGATGTCGTCGATCGACATCTCCGGGTTGTCTTTTATCGTCACGCGGCGGGCACTTGGCAGCAATGTCGGAACTGGGTGAAGCATGCGGGAGAGGAGGAGTTGCTGGGGAGTTCGGGTTCCTGACATTTCTGGATTATCCAGAGATTCGAGCGACGGAGATCGCGCAGCGGGCCGCGCACTCAGAGAGTGCGGGCTACATTCTCCGAAAGACGGCCTCGGCTCCGTGGACCCTACTGCAAAATCTCGTCAATCACCCGGCATTCACCATCCACTTGCGTCAACCGCTGGTCCAACCCCTGGAAATAATACGTCAGCTTGTCGTGGCCCAGTCCCAGCAGGTGCAGAATCGTGGCGTGCAGATCGCGGACCTGGACGCGGTTCTCGTCGGCTCGAAAACCGAACTCGTCCGTGGAACCAAAGGTCGTTCCTCCCTGAACGCCCCCACCCGCCATCCATACGGAGTAACCATAAGGGTTGTGATCACGGCCAGCCGACCCTTCCGATGTCGGGGTTCTTCCGAACTCGCCCCCCCACACGACGAGGGTCGAATCGAGCAGGCCGCGAGCCTTCAGGTCGCGGATCAGGCCGGCGATTGGCTTGTCGGTCTGTAGACCATTGCGAAGATGCTTGGCGTCGTTCTCGCCGTGCGAGTCCCAGCCATCGCCCCCTCCACCGTGATAAAGTTGAACGAACCGGACCCCGCGCTCGACCAGCCGACGGGCGGTGAGGCAATGTGTTCCAAACGGGCGGGCGACATCGTCGTCCAGACCGTATAGCGAATGCGTCTGTGCCGTTTCCTGAGTCAAATCCACCGCTTCCGGTGCGGCCGACTGCATGCGAAACGCCAGTTCATACGCCGCGATCCGTGCGGACAATGTGTCGTCCTGGTTTTGTTCCTTCAGATTCCGTTCGTTGAGCCGTTGCGAGAAATCGAGAATTCGGCGTTGATCGTCCCCACGGATCGACGCGGGCCTGTCGAGGTAGAGAATCGGCGTGCCAACCGACCGCAGTTCCGTGGCTGAATAAACAGCGGGCAGAAAACCGCCTCCGTAGGTCAACGGCCCCCCCTTGAGCGGACCGTCACGCAAGACGACGTAACCAGGCAGATTGTCTGACTCCGATCCCAGTCCATACGTCGCCCAGGCACCCAGGCTGGGGCGTCCCATCATCCCGGTACCGGAGTGCGTGAGGTAGAGCGCGGGGGCGTGGTTGAACTCCGAATGGTGACAACTGCGAATCACCGCCAGCTCGTCCGCCACACGGGAAAGTTGCTCGAACATGTCGGACATCTCCACGCCCGACTCGCCGCACTTGCGAAATTTGCGCTGGCTGGCGAGCAGCTTCGCCTCGCTTGCCTTGGTGAATTCCAGATTGAGGTTGCCGAAACTCGGGGGAAGTGATTGTCCCGCGAATCGCGCGAGTGCCGGCTTGGGATCGAATGTGTCGACCTGACTCGGTCCGCCGTGCATAAAGAGCGAGATCACCGCGGTCGCCCGCGGCGCGTGGTGCGCCGGTCGCGGTGCCAACGGATTCCCGGCGGCATTCGCCTCGCGAGTCATCAGATCCAACAGCGCCAGCGCTCCGAGACCCATTCCCGAATTGGCGAGCAGATCCCGGCGGGTGATGGGGAGAGATTCCATAGAGGGGAGCATCAAGGGAAATTGATCATGAACCGGACGGGAACGCGGTCAGTGAGCGTCGATGAACTCGGAAGTGTTCATCAGTGCCAGGCAGAACTCGACACGAGCCGTTCGCTGGGGATCGGCCGATCCCAGCGCGCGATGCGCCGCCTCGGAGTCGGCGAGGAATCGCGTCGCGAGCGGCAACTCGTCGTCGTCGATCTCGCGACTGTAGGCCAGCAGCCAGGCGAGACGGATCCACCGAACCGGTTCGTCGCCCGCTTCGCGTATCAGTCGATCGCTCATCGCGCTCGCCAGTCGCGACACCGTCTGGTTGTTGAGCAGCGTCAGCGCCTGAGAGGGAACGGTCGTCGCCTGTCGAACCGGGCAGCTCACGCCGTTACTCGGGGGATCAAACGCTTCAAAGAACGGAAAGCGAAACGACCGGCGATTCAGAATGTAAATCGCCCGGCGATTCTGTTCTTCGGTGACCGGCCACTTCTTATCGGGCTTTTGTTCGATGTCGTAGAGTCCCTGAAGTTCCTCATCCGAAAGAGGCGGGACGAACGGCGTGCCAAACCAGGTGGCTTGCAGAACGCCGGCGGTCGCATGGAGATGGTCCCAGACCTCCTCCGCCTCCAGCCTCCGCCGGGGAAACCCCGCCAGCCAGATGTTTTGGGGATCGATCTCCACCGCGTGGTCTTCACGCCGGGTCGTTTGCTGATAGGTGGCCGACAGCAGAATCACCCGATGCAAGTGCTTCAGACTCCAGCCGCCGTCAACCAGTTCACTGGCGAGCCAGTCAAGCAACTCGGGGTGAGAGGGTGGGTGGCCCCTGGTGCCGAGGTCATTGGGGGTCGACGCCAGCGCTCTCCCAAAATGCCACTGCCAGACTCGATTCGCGATGACCCGCGCGGTGAGCGGGTTGTCCCGAGAGGCCACCCAACGCGCCAGATGAGCGCGGCGATTGTGATTTTCGAGCGGCCCGCCCGGCAACATTCCCCCTCCGGGAAGAAACGCCGGGAGCGCGGGTGAAACCAGTCCCCGGGGCTTAGACAATTCCCCGCGCGCCAAGAGGCGAATCACCGTCGGAGTCGGGGCGTGCCGGAGGATGCGAAAGTGTTCCCGCTCCCCCGACGCCCAGGCTTTTTTTCCCGTGGTCAGATCCCAGGTTTCACTGGCGGCGAAGATCGCCTCCAGACCGAAATAGTCCCGCTGGCTGATCGGATCGTATTTGTGTTTGTGGCAATTGGCGCAGCCGACCGTCAGCCCCAGCATCGACTCGCCCAATGTGGTCACCTGATCCACGCGGCGGGCCGACTCCAGCATCTCGGGGAACTTGTCCAGCGCGTTCGGCCATTGCCCCAGAGTCCAGACCGCGATCGCGTCGCGCATCGATTCGGACTGCTCGGGCCACAGTTCGTCGCCCGCCACCTGTTCCATCAGAAACCGGTCATATGGCAGATCGTCGTTCAGACTCCGAATGACATAGTCACGATAGCGCCATGCCTGCTGATAGAGAATGTCGGTTTCAAATCCCCCCGAGTCAGCGTACCGGACCACGTCGAGCCAGTGTCGACCCCAGCGTTCACCGTACGCCGGAGACGCCAGCAACCGGTCAACAACGGTGGCAAACGCTTCGGGACTCGAATCGAGTTCAAATGCCTCAAGCGCTTGTGGTGTTGGCGGCAGTCCCGTCAGGTCGAAAGTGACTCGTCGCAGCAGCGCACTTTTTGCTGCGGGGGGACCGGGTTGAAGTTCCCGGGATTCCAGCTTGTCGAGGACAAACACGTCAACGGGGGACCGGATCCAACTGCTGTTCGTGGTGTGAATGAGTGCCGGAAGAGCAGGCCGTCGCAACGGCTGAAACGCCCAATGGTCGGCTCCCTGGGCGACACGGGGATCGGGTTCATCCGCGTCGGCCGGCCAAGTCGCCCCCTGATCGATCCACGCCCGGATCAGCCCCACCTGCTCGGCGGTGAGTCGATCTCCTTCCGGCGGCATGACCGTGGCCTCGTCCAGCCCGGCGACACGGGAAATCAGGGGACTGACCGCGCTCTGCCCCGGCAGGATCACGCGCCCGGAATCCCCCCCGTCGAGCGCGAGTTCCTTTCTCGCGAGTGACAACCCTCCCCGGTCCTTTCCGGGACCATGGCAGGCGTGGCAATGCTTTTGAAAGATCGGTCGGATGTCACGGACAAAGTCGACCGTTCGGCTCGCCGATGGAGGCAGTCGTGGATCGAGGGTGCCGACGGCGTGATGGATTCGAACCCGCTCTTCCGTCAACACGCGGGGGTAAATCGCCACCGCCGCCAGTGAACCACGGAAGTACGTCCCCTGCGGCTCATACTGTTCTCCCCCCACCTGAATCGGACGGGAATTGGTGATCTTTCCACCGCGATCCTGGACCGAGGCGCACGACGTGCCATCGACATAGAGGGTGTTGAGCCCCTCTCGCGTGCGGGTCCATACCACGTGATGAAACCGCCCGTCATTCAACCCGGTCCCCGACGCGAGAACGACATCTCCTCCACCCTGTGGACCGACGCCGACCAGAATTCGCCCTTCATCGACGCCTGAAGTGAGACTACCCCCCAGGATTCCCCAATCGCTGGAAGCCCAGCCCGTGGTGAATTTGGACACCAGCGTGGCACTACCGGGCCAGTATTTCTGATTCCATTTCTGCGTGCTGCGAAACCAGAATTCGACCGAGATTTCCCTGGTGTCGAACACCGCGTCGTGGGGGATCTCGACGTATTCCGCACCACCCAAAAGCGCGGCTCGTCGCGCGACCGCGGATTGTCCCGATTCCCGTCGCACCGTTTTTGCGTACACGCCAGCGGGGCCTACCAGATCCCCCCGAGCCGAGTTGTGTGCGATCGAACCCTCGTCCGATTCCGCATCGTCGAATTCGAGGAAGCAGAGCGGTTCGTCGGTGTGAATCTCGGCCAAATACAGCGACGAATCGGCAGGGACAGTTTTCGTGGGGTCGGCGAAACAGCGTGCTGGCACCCCCACCAGCAGCGCCGTTGCAACTGTCAACAATGCCATGCAACGGCCGCACGGGGTGACACCCATCATCAGTTCCCCCTATCCGCGCTCCAGGCTGCAATTCACCCCACCGGGACACCCTGCCCGGAGGAATCTTCATGATCCCGCCTCCTCTTGATGTCAAACGTTCGCTGACGTTGGATTTTCAGGGTAACCGGTTGAACCCAATGAAAGTCACGACAGCAAAGTAGCCCGCACTTTCCGAGTGCGCGGCCCGCTGGGCGTGCGGTATTCGAGAGACGCACTGGGGGCCGCCGACGACGTCGACCGAACCATTCGGCAAATGGCCGGCGTTGATCGTGCTGACAAGGCGGCAGCGCCCGGGTCGTTCGCATGGCCCCGGTGCGCTTTCTGGCCCATCGAACGCACACTGGGGCCGGCACTCAGAGAGTGCCGCCTACGTTGTTTCAGTCAATTCAGAACACGGGTTTACGTCCTGGCGAATGGGTGCCATGGGTTCATCTGATTCGCAAACCGGGAATTCCGTGATCGCAAGCGGGTGCGTTTGGAATGCCGGAGCTTGTTCCGGCTGTTCCTTCATCCTCCCTCGACATGCGGAGGACGGCCCTGAACTCGTGGACCGGATTGGCCATTCCTTGAAAATCTAGCTCGGGAGGCCCCGTTGTTTTTTGAAAATATTCGTCGTGCCGCAACAGATTGTTCACAAACGACTTACAGCAAAAAACGCATGCGCCGTGTCGCACCGATTCCAGATTTTTCGGAGTTTTTCCACCGCCAATCGTCATTGCCGCAGAAATCGGGGAAAGCATCTTCCCCCGACCTGGAACCCGTTTCACCCTCTCCCCCTTCAACAACGAATCATGAACAACAAATCGCTCAAGTCCTTCCTGCTGCTGAGTGTTCTGGTACCGACCGCCCTGTATCTCGTCGCCGGTCGGCAGTTGTCGGAGCTGTTCGGCTTTGCCCGCGCCTCGGCCAACGTGGCCCTCGACGATCTGCAGCGCGAACTCCCCCGCGAAGTCCACGACAAGAAACGAGAGCAAGAGCTGGCGACCATTCGCCAGGAACTGCTCGACCGGCAGGTCCAGCTCACTCAGTCGAAGAACCAGATCTCGCAGCTTCGCAAAGACCTCACTCTGCTGGCCGACTCGCTTGACCGCCGGCAACGGCTTCTATCAGAGGCGTACCCCGTTCTCGAACGGGCCACCCAGGAACACCTGACGAAAGTGACCTTCGCCAACCAGGAAATGCCGATCGCCGAGTTTCAGCGCGAACTCGACGACCTGCTCGCCCGGCAGGAGCGCGAGGAGAAGCAACTGACAATCAAGCAGCAGGGACTCGACCGCCTGCAACAGAGCGAACGGCAGGCAGAAGAAGCGCTCGCCGACATGCGCCGCGCTCTCGATGAAGCCGAGCAGGAGGTCGACATTCTGGTAGCTCGTCGGTCGCAGGCCGAGGTCGAGGCGAAAACGCTGGAAATGGCGGCAGCCGTTTCGGGGAACACCCGGCTCGGTGACGAAGCGGTCGCCGGTAGTGTCGCCCGGTTGCGGGATGAGGTGACCGGCATCGAATCTCGCAACGAAGCCCGACGTTTGAACGCCCCCGCAGGAACCACCACCGGCTCGAATCGAATCTCCCGCCAGTGGAATCGCCTGGAAGCGCTGAAGGCGATTCGTGATAAGCAGGACGACAACCGGGGGGAGACCACCGAACGAGCGACTGTGCCGCAACCGACCTCCGCCGAAGTGGTTTCCCCGTCAACCGAGTCGACCACCCCGACCGCCGACACCGCGACCACCACGCTGAATGGTGCCGACGTGCGGATTGAGATTCGAGGAAAATAGGCTCAACACGGTGAAACGCAAACCCAGTGGTGTCGAGGAACCGGGTCACGGGAGGGCGAAGCGCCTGCTGAGCCGCCGATGTGTTTCCGCCAAGCGAAACCGTTCTCTGGGCAGCCATCGACCCACGTTCCCTCGGAAGCCGTCGCTGGATTCGCAATTGTCCAAACGCATGTTCGGAGTGTCCACATCGTCGAGTTCATGTCGACACTACGGTTTGGTTGGATGCCGAGCGCTCCCCATCGGGCGGTGCTTGGCGGTTGTTCGCACACTGGCGGCTCACGAGGACGTTCGCCCTCCCGTTGCGTCGGATTTTGTCCCTTCACGTAGTTTGGCTGGCGGTTGCGCATTGGTTCCCGCGCCCCGCGAATATCCGAGTTCCTCAGAAGATCATCGACAGGTACTCACACTCTGGAGTGTTTAGAATGCCAACCATCAAATCCCCCCGCCGAAAGGACAGACCCATGGTCATCGCCAGCGACGACCCGTATCGACTCTCCCAGAAAGACGAAGAGCGGCTGTTGGCGTTGTTCGATCAAATCGAGCAACTGCGGACAGCCCTCCCCGATCCCGATGCCCCCATCATTCGCCGGCGCGACGACAACGGGAAAGCTCTTCCCCTCACGCCGTCGGAGCAGGCGATTGTCGATGCCGAAGGCAAAGCGCTCGAGATTGTCGAAGGGTACTTTCACCAGGTCTTGCCGGGGATTATGGCGCGGTTGTTCGGGACCAAGGTCATGGTCCGCGATCAGGAGGCGACGGTTCGATTCACCGAGATTCTGCAAAACTTCTTCGTCAAGATCCTGGAAAAACGCCCCGACGCCTTCTGGCGCGCGAAGACCGCCAAACGGCTGCGAAAGTGGGCGTCGGTCGCGAACGCGAATCTGATTCGCGACCTTCTCCGTCGCGAAAAACGAGGGAACGAGATTCTCAAGGAACAGTTCGGGCCACTGCTCGATGAACTCAGCCGACACTTCGAAAAGACTTCCGGGCTCCCCATCGACGCGCGGGTTCTGAAACAAATCGAACGCTGGTACGAGACCGGCGACAAGGTACGACGCGAATGGGCTCTCGTGCTGCGGTACCGCTATCTCGACGGGATGAAATACCCCGAGATCGCCGGGATGTTGGATCTTTCCGAGTCGACCATTCACCAGAGGAGGAGTGATGCGATTGAGTGGTTGAGAGAACACCTGGGGGAAGAATCGGAAGAAGACACCGCGACGGTGTAGGTCGATGGAACGGATGCCAAGGTCGACGCTGCTGGGCCGAAGCTGGGGGGACTCTGTCCCCCCAGACCCCCCTGGGATTTTTTAAGGCATTGGTCCGATGGCCAATGGGCGGATTCAACACACGTCAAACGGGATCGACCGAGCGAAGATCTGATTCACCCTCCACGCGAGGTGGCTGTCGATTGAGTCGATTCGGACGCGTGTTTGCCACAGCCGGTTGTGGTTCCGCTTCGCGGGAACCACAACCAGAGCGACGCCGCGGAGCGTCGTCGCTACAAAACCGACAGCCCCCAAGCCGGATGGGGTCCCAGGCGTATGTCGCATGAATCCCCAGCGAATCGCGCCGGCGAAACGGCCCAACATGAATACGAATCCCCGACACCTGTCAGATGTCATCCCGGTCCCGCCTTCCATGTCCCGGCTTCCTCGAACCCCGCGTTTCCCGATCACTCGCTGCAATGCCTCAACACAATTCCATGACGAAATCCGGTTCGTGGCCGAACGACTCGACAAAGACGAATCACTCAATAAACACCCGCAAACGACGACAAACCACCGCCAACCACCGCCAACCGTCGCACGTGCAACCACCCATCCCCCGCCCCAATCCCCCATCCCCCATCCCATTGGACACTGGACCCATGCCTCGAAAATCCCAGGGGGGGTCTGGGGGGGAC
>CAMATH010000047.1 GCA_945860955.1 Planctomicrobium piriforme | reverse complement strand
GCCAATGGGCTTCCAATCGCTGATTCACTGATCGACAGAATTCTTTTTCGGGTGTTCCTACGGGATGCGAAGCCGTCTGCGCCGCGATGAACCCTACAAAACAACGGTTTTGATTTTGGACAGGTTCTTAGATTCCACCCTCGCCGGCGGAAACAACGATCGACAGCGAAGTTGGTCGCAAGTTGCCGGTTCAATCGGTCGATGGCACAAGAGGGAGTGTTTCTTGAACCGGTTTGAGTCCTTCTCAAATCCGGGGAAGAATTCCCGCGTTGAGTCTCAAAAACAGCACACCTGTCGCATTTGGCAGCAGGAGTGCCCTGTGTTGACGCAGCCGATTTCCGCAGCGATTGGTGAGGAAAAAGCCTGCCCGCAGCGTCGATTCCGGGGAATTCGGCCAATCGGCCGGGAATTCTCCTTGACCGGAGCTGATATTGCGGAAAAATTCAAACAGGCATAGATTTCGCATGTGTCAACCAGCACGCGTCAGGAACTGTGCGACAGGCAGGCGGCTTGTCGCTTCCCCGACAGGAGGTGGTTTTCTACGATAAAGCCCGCCAAGTTGGGTTTTGACCAGCAAAACCTCGCGGACGAGAGAGTGTCTGCGGCGGTGGCGCGGGTTCCACACGCACGTGGTACGTGGTCTTTCAGGAGGATTCCGACGACATGATGTCATCTGAGCCAATGCACGAGCTGGGAAGCTCACAAGGGACGTTCTACCCGTCGTTCGTGCGGGGGGCATGGAGGTCCATTGGACTGGCGCTGGTTTGCCTCACTGTTTCTCCCGCGTTCGCGGCGGAACCGGTTCGTGAAACTGCGGCGCGAACACGACTGAATTTCGCACCGGCTCAGCCAGTGACGGGGACTCTGTTCATTTCTGGGGGCGGCAGGCTCCCCGAATCGTCCTTGCAGCGGTTCGCAGAATACGGTGGCGGGGACGACTGTCGACTGGTGGTGATCACTACCGCCAGCGAGACGGCCGACAACCCCGAGATTGAGCCCCGGATCGCCCCGTTCCGAAATCTGAAGGTCCAGGATCTCTGTTTTCTGCACACGCGCGACCGCGAAACGGCCGATTCCGAAGCGTTTTGCGTTCCCCTGGAGACGGCGACCGCCGTCTGGTTCATTGGCGGACATCAATCGCGACTGACCGAGACCTATCTCGACACCCGTGCCGAGCGATGCTTCCGGAAGGTTCTCGAACGCGGTGGCGTGATTGGCGGAACCTCGGCTGGTGCCGCCATCATGTCGGAAGTGATGATCAAGGGGGGAAATCCCGAACCGGAACTCGATCGGGGCTTCGGTTTTCTTCGCGGCACGGTTGTCGATCAGCATTTTCTCAAGCGGCATCGGCAGGATCGCCTGATGAATGCGCTGTCGGCCTATCCTGAACTCGTCGGATTGGGAATTGACGAGGGGACGACTCTGGTCGTTCAAGGTCGCACGATGACCGTCCTGGATGAATCCGATTCCCAGGTGATGACCTGCCTGGCCGGCGCGGGGGAAAAGCCCCACCGCACGGAACTCTTGTCCCAAGGGCAGGAGGTCGATTTGCTGGCGCTGGCCCGGTCCGCGAACAAGCGGCTGAATCCACGGGAGAACACCCCCCCGTCGATCAGTCGTGGCGGACTCCCCAGTGGCACACTGGTTGTCGTCGGCGGTGGCGAGATTCCCAGAGACGCGGCAGAACGGTTTGTGTCCGCCTCGGGTGGCTCGCAGGCGCTGATCATCGTTATCACGACCGCGTATGGCGAACAGCCTCCGGAAGATGGCGATACGGTGCGCTGGCTGAAAGAGGCCGGTGCGGAAAATACCCTGTCACTCCACATTCGCGACCAGCACGAAGCGAACGATCCCAAAACGCTCGATCTGCTGCGTGAAGCTGGAGGAGTGTGGTTCACCGGAGGGCGTCAGTGGCGAATCATCGACGCGCTGGAAGAAACTCAGGCCGAAGTGGCTCTGCATGAAGTTCTCGCCCGTGATGGAGCGATTGGTGGCAACGCGGCGGGAGCTTCGGTCTTGGCCAGCTATCTGGTCCGCGGCAACCCGATCAACAACCGTCAGATCATGGGTGAAGGATACGAAGACGGATTGGCGTTTCTCCCGGGAACCGCCATCGATCCGTTCTTCACCCAACGGAATCGCAAGGGAGACATGGCGCATCTCAAGAGACTTCACCCCAAATTGATCGGGTTGGGAATCGATGAGTCGACCGCCGTGGTGGTTCGCGGTCGGGAACTCGCGGTCTATGGCTATAACCGCGTCGCGGTCTTCGACAAGATCGACTCCGACCAGCAGTCGGAAGAGGATTTCGAACCGTTGCTCGGAGGCGATCGGTATGACCTGATTGAACGGAGTCGCGTGGGGACGATCGACGAGAACGACAGCCGGCGGTTTGTGGTCGCCTCTGACGAAGCCGCCGACGACGAAACTCCGGAACCGAGTTCGCCGTTGGTTTGTGAGTGAGAACTGGTCGGGGAACGTTCAGTGTAGCTCAAAACAGACCGCTTCCCGGTTGTTGCGCACCAGCAGTCGCCTGCCGGCGATTGCCGGGTTGTTCCAGGTCGTGGTGGCCAATGCGGGGATGCGCCCGAGTTCCTCGAGCCGTTTTGAGTTCGGGCGCACCAGCACAATGTCACCTGGATCTTCCGCCTGAATGACAATTAGGCCTCCCGCCAAAAGTGCTTGGCCGTGCTTGTAACGGCCCCCCTTCCAGCGCTGTTTGCCGGTCGCCAGATCCATGCAGGCGAAAATGCCGTCATCCAGGCCATAGGCAAAACCATCGTGGATCAGGGCGGTGGTGAATTTCGTCTTCAACACCCCCCGGCTGGTCCAGACCGGGGTCACTTTCCAGTACCCGGAGCCGTCTGGGTGGACCTCCAGCAGCACGCTTCCGCCGTTGTAGCCGTTGCACATCAGAACTCGTCCTTGTTGCGCATCGACGACGATCGGCTGGGAACAGTTCACGTGGACCTCATTGGTCCAGGGGAATTCCCACAGCGATTCTCCGGTTTCGGGCGAAACCGCTTCGATTCCATCGGACGTCGTGATGACGACCTGTGATACGCCTGCCAACTCCAAGAGTGCTGGGGAGCCGTAGCTCGCCGAGTGTTTTCCCCCCTGCCAGAGGCGTTCGCCAGTTGCCCGTTCATAGGCGGCGAGGCAACCGATCTGCATTCCGGTCGGACTGACGATGACCCGCTCGCCGTCGATCAGCGGGGATCCACAGACACCATGGGAGATTGGCCCTCCCTGATTGTCCTGAAGGATGTCCACTCGCCATAGCCGCGAGCCAGTGTCTGGACGTATGCAATTGAGCAATCCCGTGCCCCCCACTGTGAACAGGAGGTCGTTGTCAAACGTCGGGGTCGCACGGGGGCCGATGCCCCCCATATCCGATTCAAACCTTGCGACGTCTGCCAAAACCCATTGCTCGGCCCCGTCGGCAAGGGCATAGCACACAACGCATTCTTTGTCCCCCCGCTGTTCCTGAGTGAAGCAGTAGCCCCCCACGACCGCGAAGCCGCTCCAGCCCGCTCCCACGTCGTGTCGCCAGATTTCCCGGGGGGGCTGGTTCGTCCAATCGTCTGAGATTTTCACGTTCGGAACGACGCCATTGCGATCGGTCCCGAGGTACTGGGGAAAATCCTCCTCAGGGCGGGGGACAATTTCCAGTGCGAAGCCTGGATCGCCGCCGTCGTGGACAGGGACGGCCAATTGCGATCCCGGGTCGATTCGCGTGGCGAACCGCCAGTCAAACTGGACTTTCGCCCCGCCGGTCAATCCGACCACTTTGATCAGCAGAGGAAACAGACCCGCGAACGGCAACAGGCACACCACCCAGGTCAGCCGCCGTCGCCAGTTCGCGAAATCGTACGTGACCCACCCCAATCGGACGATGGCGATCGTGCTGACCAGAAACAGCGGTCCCGCCACGCCGAACCCAAACAAGTCACTGGCGCTGACCCACAAGAGTGCCAGCCCCAGCACAATCCACAGCAGCGTGACCGCCAGATCGACGCCGCGTCGGGCGCGGGGCGAGGCGATCCGCGGGGCGAGATTCCAGGTCAATCCTGCGAGAACCAAGACCCCCAGAATCGTCGCGACCAGATATTCTCGCTCCGGAATCCCCACGAGCAGCCCCACCACCACCGTTCGGCCAATCGGGTAAACCAGCGCCGTCGTCAATCCAAACGCCGCGACCAGCCGGAGCCAGGGAAAGCGGCCGCTCGGTGGATTCGCATCGACAACCAGGTTCGGCGGTTGAGTGGTGTTGTCGTTCATCGTCCGTCCGGCGGGGTGAAGGAATATGGAGAGAAATTTCGCGGGGCTGAGGATCCAAACTGCAGGACGGTTAGCAGCCGTCCAAGATCAAATCCGTCGTCTTGTAGGGTTTCTTGCGGCGCAGTCGCCGTCGCATCCCGAACGGGATGCCAGAAAGTAGCCGGGGGTCGAAGCGCAGCGCAGACCCCCGGGAAGCGGCGTGTCTGGAACAGCATCCCGGAGGGATGCCAGAATCGTGTTCGGCTATTTCGGTCACGATTCATATACGTCACGCGGCCGAAAACGCGACATTGCACTTCAGCCGGATGGGGTCTCGGGACCGTGGAACGATGAGTGGCGATGTTTTGAACTGGAGTCTTCAATATCAAACCGGCCGGTGCCGCGGACACGAGTCGTCTGGTTTGACGCCGTGCGGAGTATAGAGAACACGCCGAAAAGCCAATCACACCAATCCCAGCCCGATCTGATACACCGCCGCCGTGTCGAGAATCTGGTCATTCGACTCAAACAGCTTGCGAATGGCCGCCTTGTGGATCTTCATTTTCAATCCGCCAACGCCAATGGCACCGTAGCAGATGACCCCTTGCCGATCGATCCCCTTGTCCATCACCTCGACCCCCGCGATCCCCGCGGGGGGAACGGCGTTGAGATCGATGGCGACTTTCAATTCCGGAAGCTCCGCCCGAACCGATGCGGGAAGAAGTTCAACACCGGCGGCACCGGCGGCGATCACCAGCGCGGCCCCCTGACAGGCGGTTCGGACGTCGTCGACGGTATTGATTCCGACTGGAGTCAACCGGGCGTTTGGCACAATCGCCGAGATGGCTTCACAGGTCTGCGCGGCGCGATCCAACGACCGCGAAGCGACCCAGACGCGCGCCCCTTCGGCGGCTAGAATCTGAGCCGCCCTCTGTCCGACCGGGCCGGTCCCCGCCAGAACAACCGCTTCGCATTCCCGCAGGGAAATGTGCTTGCGCGCGCACAGAACCGCCGCTCCCGCAGTGGTATTCGATCCATTCGAATCCATCAGAACGGAAACGCGAACGGGGCCGAAAAAGGTCTTTTTGACTTTGGCAAGGAGCGTCTCGCCAGCGGCGACGTTGCTGCCGCCGATAAAGATTGCGGTCTTGCAAAGATCCTTCGGTCCCCGGGTGAACATCGCACCGTGGACCAGTGGTTCGACCTGTTCCGGCGTCACCCCACCGTAGCTGAACAGGGCGTCGACGTCGGCATCCACCGCGACCACACGGTCAAACGTGCTGGGATGCTGATCGGTGTCGAGCTGGATAAGGATCGTCTTCATGTCGGCGAAAAGTAGTCTGGCGGTGGAGAGATGTTGGAACAGACGGGTTGCAAAAAAAAGCACGCCCCAGTCAGAAGACCAGGGCGTGCCTCAGGAGACGCGACGCGTCAGCGACGACTAGACGCCCGAGAACGGGTGCTTGGCCGAGTCTTTCTTGGCCAGCATTTCGCTCGCGGAAGGTTCACCCTTCATGGCGCGGGCGATCGACAGCTTGGTCGCTTCGTAGTTGTATTCGAAGATCTTCTTGTCGTCCTTGGCTTCCCAGTGAATGAAGACACCACAGACGATGACCAGGTTTTCGGCCTGATCCTTGGGGATCACGCCTTGCTCAACGCTGTCAGCGACAGCCTTGGCGACGGCGTACTGAGCGGGGCCAAACATCTGGACCGCCTGACGGGCACCCTTGATCGTCACTTTCGTGATCATGACGGTCGCGGGCTTGACGGCGAGATTGGGGGTCAGAACGGCCAGCAGGTTGCTGTGGCCGGCCGACTGGCGTGACAGGGCGTCGGCGAAAGCCTGCCCGACGGGGCCGGTCTTGTCGCCAATCAACAGATCGATGTGGGCGACTTCATTCCCCTCACCCACGAGCGCTTCACCGATAAACATCGACATGGACTCTTCTCTCCTCAATGCAGACAGACTCTGGAGCACCCGGGGGCAACCGCCGAACTACTCGCGTGAAATTCCAGCGGTCGCAAGACGCCGCCGATGCGATTTGATAACAACTGACGGAGCGAAATGCCAGTCCTTCACCCCAATTCCCCACTTCTGATTGTCGGTGCCAGCGTCCGGTCGGCCGCCCAGTCGGCGCTCCGCGCCGGCTTTTCCCCGGTCTGCGCCGATGCCTTCGCCGACGCCGATTTGCGGGCGTGCGCCCACGTTCTGCCTGTCGCCGACTTCCCCAACGGACTTTCGGCCGCGATCGCTGGCGTGCCCGTCATCCCCTGGATCTACACCGGCGGACTCGAAAATCACCCCGCGCTCCTCGGGCGGCTCTCCCGCGAACGCCCCCTGCTGGGAAACTCCGCCAATACCGTGCGGCAGGTTCGGAATCCCCGGCGCGTCGCTTCGGTTCTGCAGTCCGCGAAACTCCCCGCACTGGAAATCCGCTCACCCCGAATCCCTCCACCGAGGGATGGAACGTGGGTGCTGAAACCCCGCATGGGGTCAGCGGGGCGCGGAGTGGTCGTTTGGACTCCCGCTCATCGCGATCACGCCACGCGGAGCGAACCGCACTATTTTCAGCAACGGGTCGCCGGTGCGGAATATTCGGCACTGTTTCTGGCCCATGGGCCAGATGTCGAACCGACGTTGATTGGAATCTCCCGTCAATTGATCGGAATTTCCGCCGCGAACGCCCCGACCGCCACCGCATGGTGCGGCAACCTCGCACCGGCCCGGGTGGATCCGTCGACGGAACGAACGATGTACGCCGTGGGCGCAGCCGTCGCCGGCGCGTTCGCTCTGCGCGGCCTGTTCGGATGTGACTTTCTAATAGCGGATGGCATCCCCTGGCTGACAGAAATCAACCCGCGTTACACCGGTTCAGTCGAACTGTTCGAATGGCACCAGCGACGGTCGTGGTTACGCGACCATGTGTTGGCGACACAAGTCGAACCGCCGGTTTCCGCCTCAACGGTGCCGCGCGAGCCGGTGGAATCCGTGAGTCGGTCTGCGGCCAGCGTCATTGGCAAACTGATCATTTATGCGACTCGCGACACAGTCTACCAAGGGGGGTTCCCTGCCCAACTCGGGTCGGCCGTCGTCAATGATTTCTGGACGGTTCCAAACATTGCCGACATCCCGGCGACCGGCCAGCCAATTCCGGCGGGCACCCCCATCTGCACGGTGTTTGGTGTTGCCAATGACGAAGAGTCCTGCCTGGGAATTTTGACGGCGCGGGCGACGGATTTCCACTATGACGCGAATGGTGACCTGCTGCATCTTCCCGGCGCGAGGTGACGCTCGAGGCGCAGGGGCAACATCAAATTCAGCGGCCCGCGACAACTTCAGACGGGTGCCACGTCCAGCGACCAACGGGAGTCGGCCGTGCGAACGTCAACAGGCTTTGCCGGCGGAAAAGTCGCAATTTGTTACTCGTCAATAAACGACACGACCGGGTCAAAATCCTCCGCGGCGGAATTGAGCCCGGGGGTTGGCAATAAGGACTTGCGCTGGCGATCGTAGAGATAGACATCGCGTTCCCCGGCTCCGCGCGTCCGTTCCGAGACGAAGACCAAAAACCGTCCGTCGGGGCTGAAACCGGGGGTCTGTTCGTGTGCCGCCGAGTTGAGTCCCTCGGGGGCCGACGGGCGCCCCGTCGCCCGATCGAGAACGTAAATGTCCTTTCCCCCGCTGCCGCCGGTGCGGTCCGAGACAAACGCCAAAACCGATCCGTCGGCGTTCAATGCCGGGTTCAATTCGCGGGCCGCCGTGTTGACGCCAGGCAATGGGACGAGTTTCCCCGCCTCCCGATCATACAGAAAGAGATCCGCGAGTCCCGCTCCTCCCGGGCGGTCGGAGAGAAACGCGATCCAGCGTCCGTCGCCACTGATCGCGACTTCGCGTTCGTTGGCATCGGAATTGAGTCCCGGCAGGTCCACGAATCGCTGGGATTTTCGATCCCACAACAAAACATCCCAGCCACCGGGCTGACCGGGTTGATCCCAGGCACAGAGCGCGATCCAGCGTCCATCGCCAGAGAGCGTCACTTCGGTCCGGGCGGCGAAATTCTGATTGAACTCCGGGTCGGCGGCCAGCGCGTTCTGTTTGACATCGTACAACCGGGCGAGCGGACCGAATCCCCCGACCTGTTTCGAAGTGTACAGACACCACGCCCCATCAGACGTGAGAGAAGCATGGGTGTCACCCTTTTCCGCTGTTTGCGGCAACGCCTTCCACAACTTGCCCTGTGAGGTGCCATCGTGGTCGTAGAGGTACAGCGACGCGAACGCCGGCCGGTCGCGCAGTGAGGAAAACGCGATCCGCAGTGGCCGCCCGGGAGAATCTTGTCCGTTTGCGGTGGAAAAATCATACGCCGCCAGAATTCCCGCGACGGCGATCACGACCGCCGTGATCCGCCCCGCAGTTCGACTGGACCACCGCTCTGTATGCTCCGTGCGGTCCGCGTTGAAACAATTTGACGGAGCCGCGCCCGTCAGGAAGCGGGAGCTTGATACCGCTTCCTGACGGGCGCGGCTCCCCGAAATTGTCTCGCTTCCGGCTGTGCGAGGTTTGAGTCCCACGGGAATCAATTCCATAGCTCCTCAACCGCATGTCCTTCGAACAGCATGGGGCGCAGGCGGTCATCCGTGTTCGGATCGACCCCCAGCAGCCGACAGCATGTGGCGGCGAAATCGGCGGGGCTGACGGGGCGGTCGGCGGGGTAGGCCCCCTGTTTATCACTTCCTCCCACCACGCGACCGGCCTTCACTCCCCCGCCGGCCAGCAGTGCGGAAAAGCAATACGGCCAATGGTCGCGTCCCCCAAGCCGGCTGATGTGCGGGGTCCGCCCGAACTCGCCTGTCGCGACGACCAGCGTACTCGCGAGGAGTCCCCGTTCTTCCAGGTCCGACAGCAACGCCGAGAGTCCCTGATCGAAGCGGGGACACAGTTGCTGTTCCATCCGCACCAGGCCGGTCTGGTCGTCGCCGTGAACATCCCAGCCGACGGCGAACCCGTCTTCGCGGTTGTACCAGTTGATTTGCACAATGCGGGTGCCCGCTTCGACCAGTCGCCGGGCGAGCAGGCACGATTGTCCGAAACTGTTCGCGCCGAAGCGATCGCGACGCGACTCGGGTTCCGCCGTCAGATCGAACGCGTCCCGCACCCGCGACGACGTGAGGATAGAGAACGCCCGCTGTTGCGCCCGGTCTTGCGCCCCGACCGCCGGCCCCGCGTCGACCAGTCGACGCAGGTCGTCGACTTGCCGCAGGAGTGTTGTGCGGTCGGAAAGTCGATTGGGGTCGATTTCACGAGCGGGCAAAAACTCCTGGAGCGACTGCTCCGCACGCGTCGGCTCGGGGATTTCCAGCGGGTCGTAGGTTCCCCCCAACACCCCCGATCCGATCGACAACTTCGGTCCCAGATTCACAAACGTCGGCAACTCGGCTCGCTCGCCCCGCTGGAGGAAGTTGACGGCTGCTCCGATTGTCGTCCGATGGGCGAATGTGCCGGTGAGCATAGGCCACGGGTTGTGCAGGCTGTTGGTGTGGTTGAGCGCCCGCAGCAGCGAGAAGCGGTCGTTCATTGCGGCCAACTGCGGCAACATCTCCCCAAACTGAATGCCGGGGATTCGCGTTGGAATCGCCCCCCAGGGACCACGCACCCGCATCGGAGCGGATGGTTTGGGATCGAATGTCTCGTGGTGGCTGGGACCGCCGGCGAGATAGATGACGATGCAAGCCCGGGCGGGGGGTGAGGGCGTCGCTGGCGTCTCTTCGCCCGCCCGCAGCAAGTTGGGCAACGTCAAACCGGCCAGCCCCGCCGAGCCAATCTGCAAAAACGCCCGCCTGCCGATTCGCTGGCAATCCCGGTACGGGACAGAACCGAGAGGCAACATGACGGCGGATCCGTGCGGTGGGGACTAGGATTCGAGCAGGGCGACGGTGCGGATTCCGACAAACCCCCGCCAACGGGTGAGATCTTACATATCCGTCGAACGGGATATCCATCAAGGGGCGAGTCCGATGAGGAATTGACCTGAGGGCTCGGACACGGGAAAGAATTCGTGACAGAATCTTGTATCCAACCGACCAAAGCCCGGCATGGAATAGGCGAGAGGGACGTCTGGTACTGCCCATCAGCGGCAACCCACACCACCACCCGCCAGACGTCCCTCTCGTTTTCCACTTCAACAGCCGGCCGTTGCTGGATTCACCACGATTCCACATCGCCGGAATGTACGGTTCACGGAACCGGATTGGCGGAATTCGAGGTCGCGACGCGATTTGACGTGCCGCCGCATTGCTTCGCGCGTACCTCGATTCCGCCGATTTCGGTTCGTGTTCCCCGATGGCGACGTGATAGAATCCTCTCGGATGGATTCTGAATGTTGTCTTAGGTGATGGCCGCTGGATGTCCGTCACTAGCGGTGATCGTTCACGTCTCGATTTCCTGAGAAGGTGACGCGTGTCGTCGAACCTGTTGCAGGTGTTGCGGCAATGGATTCCCCTGGGGGGAGCGGTTGACGCTGCGCAGTGCGTGACCGATCGGCAGTTGCTGGACCAGTTCTCGAAAGAACGAGCGGAGTCCGCATTTAACCACTTGATTCAACGGCATGGCGCGATGGTTCTGGGGGTTTGCCGGCGGCTGTTGCGAAACGAGCAGGATGTCGAAGATGCTTTTCAAGCAGTGTTCCTGGTGCTGGCTCGACGTGCCGGCGATGTGCGTTGGCAGGAGTCCATTGGAGGGTGGCTGCACGAGACTGCGGTTCGGGTCGCGACACATGCGCGGGCTCGCGATTTGAAACGCCGGGAATACGAAACACGAGCGATTGACATGCGACCAGTCACCGAGCCCCCGCCTCCGTTCGAGCGCGCCGAGCTGCGCGAGATTTTTGACGACGAGATTCGTCAGTTGCCCAAGAAATACCAGCAGCCGCTAGTGTTGTGTTATCTCGAGGGGAAGTCGCACGTGGAGGCGGCCGCGGAATTGGGGTGGCCGGTTGGCAGTGTGAAGGGGAGGCTGTCCCGCGCTCGGGAGGAGCTTCGGCAGCGACTGCTGCGACGGGGTGTGACGGCGACCGCCGCCGCGTTCGCGATGCTGTTATTGCAGGACACGGCCTCCGCGGCTGTCCCTTATCCGCTGGCCGCCGCGACGACTTGTGGCGCGATGGCGATTGTCACCCAGGGTGGAGGAGTGGTCGCCCCGGGAATTCTGGAACTCGTCGAGGCGGCCCTGCCGCGTCCGTCGATTCGAGACTGGTTGCCGACGGGAATTGCGGGGGGGGCGACAATCGCAGGCGCATTCGCAATCTTGTGGTTTCTGTCCGGAGTGTGGTGGAATCGAAGCGCGGTTTCGAAAACCCCAGACTCCCAACACGCAGCCAGCGACACGAGTCCGATTTCCGATCCCAATGTGGCATTCGGGGGAAAATGGAGCGTTGTTTCGTATCTCAACGCGGGTGAAGAACAGGAGGTTCCCCAAGGTGCGACCGCGGGAGTCAACTACGACCGCTTGCAGATTCTGCTCGACGAGAAACTGTTGGAATTTGAGATCACTCTCGATCCGCGGCAGTCGCCACCGACGATCGACTTGAAGACTCAAGCGGAGGGGATCAAGTTCACGCAACTGGGGGTTTACGAACTGCGTGGCGACGAGTTGCGGATTGTGTGGTCGTCCCATGGAGAACCCCGCCCGGCGACGTTCGATTACCCTGAAAAGAACGGCCAGTCCCGGGTCGTACTGCGGCGATTTTGGGCAGGGCCGGTTTCCAACTAGGGGGGCATTCCCGACCGTACGGCGGCAGGGGCACGGGCATTCCGGCGGTTGTGTCCGCTTCAAGGGTAGGGCTTGCAGAAAAGTCAACGGCCCGCTTCGAGCCTAGGATCGCCCGAACGCCAACAGCAATTCCCGTTCACGCGCGCACGGCCGACCCGCTGCGCTCACTGGTCGTGGCACCCAACTTAGCCTCCAAACGGGCCGTTGAATTCTTTGACAGGATGAAGGGGATGCCGACTCGAGCTAAATTCCCCGCGTGTTGAGTACCACGGCACGCGTCGACACTTGACACCGTGCCGCGCGATCGTAGAATTGTTAGGCAACAGTCTAACAGTCCAAGCTGTCGGCGCTTCCCGCATGTCTTCGAACGAGATCTTCAAAGCGCTCGCCGACCCAACCCGCCGGGAGATTTTGCGATTGCTGGCCCGGGGTGAGCAAAGCGCCGGCGAGTTGTCGGAGCGGTTCGACATGGCCAAACCGTCGGTGTCGCACCACTTCTCGGTCCTCAAGGATGCGGATCTCGTTCGCAGCCGGCGCGATGGCCAGAAAATCTTTTACTCCCTGAACACCACCGTTTTGCAAGACGTGGTGACGTGGCTGTGGGACTCGTTCGGTTCGCGCCACATTCCCGAAAGCGACTCCGGAACACCATCATGAAACTCTCTACGCTGATCATCCCCCTGGCGATTTGCGCCGCCGCCCTGGCCTTTTCCGCGATCGTCTACCCGCGGCTGCCCGCTGTGGTGCCTTCCCACTGGGACTGGAAAGGTGAAGTGGATGGGCACGGGAGCAAAAACCAGGTGGCCTTTCTGCTGCCGGTCTGCATGGTCGGCCTGCTGGGATTGTTTCAATTGCTTCCTTGGCTCTCTCCGAAACCGTTTTCAATGGACGGCTTTCGAAAAACCTATGATTTCATCATCAA
Source organism: Planctomicrobium piriforme (assembly GCA_945860955.1). Taxonomy (GTDB): domain Bacteria; phylum Planctomycetota; class Planctomycetia; order Planctomycetales; family Planctomycetaceae; genus UBA10511. The sequence continues at coordinate 44,679 of CAMATH010000047.1, read as the reverse complement.
CGTGGTGATGGTATTTTTCGCCTACATGCACGTCCTGTTCCTGTTGCCGGGGCTTGGCGTGATGGTCAAAATCGACTCCGCCCTGATGGTCGCGATGTTCCTGTTTTTCATGGTGTTGGGAAATGTGCTGGGCAAAGTGCAGCGAAATCTGTACGTCGGCATTCGCACCCCCTGGACGCTCGCGAACGACCGGGTCTGGGCCGACACCCACCGCCTGTCGGCGTGGATCTTCGTCGGCATGGGAGTGATCGGAATCGGGTTGATTCTGTGTGGCCTCTACTCGTTGTTCACACTGCCGCTGATTCTGGTCGGCGTGCTGACGACGGTGGTCTATTCGCTGTTTCGGTACAAGCAGTTGGAACGTCGCGGTGAACTGGGGGGGGAAGAAGGAAACCGTCCCTCGTGTCCGTGATGGTAATGGCCACCCTGGGCGTGCGATAATCGGGGAACCGTCCCAAATTGGAACCCTGTTTCTCCCTGCCCCCCAAAGGGAAGTCGTAGAATGCCCACCGCCGCCACTCGTCGAGCGTTTCTTCAAACCGTGGGTGCGGGAGTCGCCGTTGGCACTCTCGCGGCTGATTCCGAGGCAGCCGACGCGCCCCTGCGCGTGGCCCTGATCGGTTGCGGCGGCCGAGGGACACACGACGCTGGCCTGTTCGCTTTCAGCCCGGGGGTGGAACTGGCCTGGGCGTGTGATGTGGATGCGAACCGACTGTCCGCCACCGCCGCGAAATTCAAAATCCCCGAGGCGCGGTCCACGGGCGACTTCCGCCGCGTTCTTGACGACAAGTCGGTCGATATCGTTCTGGTGGCGACTCCCGACCATTGGCATGCGCTGGCGTCGATCATGGCGTGCGACGCGGGGAAGCACGTTTACGTTGAAAAGCCGATCTCTCACAACGTGCGCGAGGGGCGTCTGCTGGTCAAGGCGGCGGAACGAAACCGGGTGCGAGTTCAACATGGGACTCAGTCCCGCAGTACCGCGATGATGATTCAGGCGGTCGCACTGTTGCGTTCGGGGATCATCGGCACCGTCTTGCAGGCGAAGTGTTGGAACGTGCAGCGCCGCGGCAGTATCGGACGGGGGCAGGAAACTCCCCCTCCGGCCGGCCTGGATTACGAGAATTGGGTCGGACCCGCGACGTTTCTCCCCTACCGCAGCAACCGCGTTCACAATCGCTGGACCTGGTGGCGCCATTTTGGCACCGGAGACATGGGGAACGATGGGGTGCATGACATCGATTACACCCGCTGGGGACTGGGAGTTGACACTCATCCCACAAAGATTGCCGCCCTGGGCGGCAAGTTCCATTTCGATGACGACATGGAATTCCCCGATACGCAGCAGGTCGTTTTTGAATACCCCGGCGATGGCGCTCCCGGCAATCGCCGACTCCTGATCTACGAACAGCGGCTCTGGAGTACGAACTATCCCTACAACGTCGACAGTGGTGCCGAGTTCTATGGCACGAGCGGCCAGATGTTGCTCAGTCGGCGTGGCAAGATTCAGGTAGTCGACGCCCAGAACAAGCCGAAACCGGTCGAGGTCACGCCTGGCCCCCAAGATGACGCGGCACATGTCCGCAATTTCCTGGCGGCTATTCGCAAGAATGAAAAACTGAACGCCGACCCGCTCACGGGCCATCTGTCGACCTCGCTGTGCCACCTGGGGAATATTGCGACGCAGTTGGAGCGCACTCTGATATTCGACCCGGCCACGGAAGCAATCGTCGGTGATGAAGATGCCAACCGGCTGTTGAGCCGCGAGTATCGCGATCACTGGGCCCGCCCCCGCGACGCGTGATTGCGTTCGCCCGAGTGGCGGTCGTCGGTCACACGTCGTCGAGTCGGGCGAAAAGATCGCTTAAAGAAAGTTCAAAACCCGGGAGGACGGTTCCTCCTGTGATCGTCTGGTCGGCGGACAATACAGTGCGATCGGAAGGGGATGTGAAGACTTCGCAGGTTCGCTTCCGGTGATCGATCAGCCAGACCAACTCCACCCCAGCTCGAAAGTACTCTCGGAGTTTCGCGCGCATTTCCAATGCAGTATTCCCCTGGCTGATCACTTCGACCACAAGATTCGGAACGACTTTCGCGATCGCGCCGCGCGGACGCTTTCCTTGTGGATACCTTGCTCGTGAGACAAACGCGACATCGGGCATGCGAACCAGTCGCAACTTCAATTGAAAGGCTCCATCGGCCCCTGTCAGACTCCCGAGTTTTCGGGGACCAATAAAATTCCCGAGCGCGACCGCCAGCCAGATGGCGACCTCCGATTCTTCGTGCCCTACGATCTTTTCAACCAGCGTCCCATCGACAAGTTCATAGAGTCGTTTTTCTGTTCTGAGCACCTGAGCCAGATCACGTTGCGTCGCGGTCCCCGGGGCGGGGTCGAATCGAATTCGCGCTGGTGACATCGGCCCAAATTTTTCCGCGAGATCCTGTAACGTGAACGCCCCCTTCGTTCGTTTCGCGGGGCCTACCAATCGGGTCATGAAAGAAGCCTCATCGTCGCGACGACGCGGAAGTGACACGGGGACGCGAAATCCTCCTTCGGGGATTATACCCCGTGCAATGCATAGTGCGATATTTCTCCTGAACTGTGCCTGTCAGGTGAAACTGAGTGACTACGGCGTCTTCAGCGTCCCCACAATCTCACGCACGCTGGCCAACCCTTCACTTGCCAGAGCCGCGTCGAGTTCGTCCACCAGTTTCCCCGCCAGCGTGGGATTGTAGAAATTGGCCGTCCCGATCTGCACCGCCGACGCCCCCGCCACCAGGAACTCCATCACGTCGTTCAACGATCCGATTCCCCCGACGGCGATAATCGGCAGCCCCGGAACCCGCCGGGCGACCTGATACACCATCCGCAGCACGATCGGCTTGATCGCCGGCCCGCTCAATCCGCCGATCACATTCCCCAGGATCGGCTTACGGTGTTTCCAGTCGATTGCCATCCCCTGGAAGGTGTTGGTCAGGGTGACCGCGTCCGCCCCCCCCGATTGAGCCGCCTGCGCGATCGCCACAATGTCGGTGACGTTGGGAGTCAGCTTGGCGACGATTGGCAAACCGCAGACTTCGCGCACGCCCCGCACAATCGCCTCGGTCCGTGCCGGGTCGACTCCAAAGTCGACCCCCCCTGAGACGTTGGGGCACGAGATGTTCAATTCAATGCCCGAAAGCCCCTCGATCCCTCCCAGACGCCCTGACATCTGGAGGAATTCCTCGCGGTCGTGCCCCGCGATATTGGCGATGACCTTGGTCCCCAGCCCCACGAGGTACTCGAGGTGCTTCGCCAGAAATGTTTCCAGACCGTCGTTGTCGAGTCCAATGGAATTCAACAGACCCGACGCGGTCTCGACCGTCCGTGGCGGTGGATTCCCGCGGCGCGGCTCGGCCGTGATCGTCTTGGGAACGATTCCGCCGAGCTTTGAAAATGGCACAAACGCGGCCATCTCCCGGGCATATCCAAATGTGCCCGATGCGACGAGGATCGGATTCGCCAGGTGCAGGCGGTTGAGTTCGACGGCGAGATTCGGCACGAAACACTTCGGAACTATGGGCCGAAAACGCCTGGCACACCCCTGTGTGCCCACGCTCTCTGGCCGAGATCGATGTGCTTCGCATCGTACGCCGAGGAACGCCGGCCGGCAATCCGGCAAGACGTTCCCCGTCGACTAGATCACACCGCCGTGCGTACGGTACGGGGTTTCAAAGTCTGGGTTGTCGAGGAACCAGAAGCGTTCCCAAACGTCCAGAATCTGACGGAAGTTCTCAGAGGTGTAGATCAACTGGCGGGCGCGACGGTCACGTTCCGACGAGAAGATCGGAACGATACATCCCGAATTCAGGATGGTCATGGCGGCCAGAAGTGCGCAGAGAACGAGTTTCCGCATGGGACTCCTCCATCGGATCGAACGAAAATCAGGTTGCCGAAAGGCTTTGAAGCGACGCAGCAGGACGGAAAGGGAGAGGCGGGAAGCCCGACTGATGGGATCAGCCAGGCTTGGCGTTGGAGTGGTTGGCAAGGGCGGAAGCTTCGGCCAGCTCACGAGCGCGGGCGGCAGCCGCCGCGGCCTCTTCGAGCTGAAGAACCTTTTCTTCCATCTCTTTGCCAGGCTTGAAGGTGACTACAAACTTCTCGGGGACGAAGACCTTTTGGCCGGTACGCGGGTTACGCGCTTTACGGGCCGCTCGTTTCTTGACCTCGAAGACTCCGAAATTTCGAAGCTCGATCCGCTTTTCGCGGATCAGAGTTTCAACGATCGCGTCGAACGTCTTCTGCACGATCTCTTTCGTCTTGAGCTGGGTCATTCCGATCTCATCGGAAATCGCCTTGACGATCTCTTTCTTGGTCACGACTCGTATCTCCCGCGAGAGTTTTCACCGGTCCGTCGACCGGGTCCAGCGAGCCTCAACTTTAGTCCCGAATTCGACTTAAAGTCAAGCCGAGCCGACTCTTCACGCGACTCCTGTCGGCCTCACACCCCCCACTCCGAGGTTCAAGAAAACCACGTGTCGAGGGTCTGTTGACCGACTTACAATTCATTATCGGCACCTCTCCCCCGGAAACTTCACTACAATCGCCACAAACCGGATTATTTTTCTTCCCGGAGGAACCGAACCAGCGGGCGATACTCCCAATCGGCACCCGTTTCGTCGTGTAACTCTTTAAGCCGCTTGATGTAACGCTCACTGAGCTGCTCCCCCACACCGGCATAGCCTGGGTCACAAAAGTACACGCGACACCCTAACGGACGCCGCTCTCGTGCCGTACATATGTTCCCCACCTGATACGGACAGCCGGCATCATCGACCGGCGCATCGGCCGGAAATGGTTCCTGCAAAAGAAGTTCCGCTTCCGGACGCGAGATGAATAACGTGTGCCCGTACTCCCGAAACCGACAGCAGCGACCACTCAAATCGCACACGGGAGCCGCCGCTGCGATCTCTGCCCCTAATTGTACGTACAGCTCAGGAAGTTGTTGAACCACCCTCTGGACGCCCGTATCGTTCTGGTTCGGCATTGAATCCTCCTGGAGTTGCATGGACAGTGGCGTATTCCGACTGTTTATCGTCCCCCCCGTAACACGTCCGCGACCGACCCGATGAACGAAGAGAGTTTGGGGACGCTCATGTGTCAGTTCCTACTGCTCAAACCGGCGGAGCTTTTCCGTCGGTCGGGCCGGCAGGTTGCGGTAGGCGATACCCTCGACCGCACACGAGCCAAAACTTTCAGCAGAGGTTACCTCACGCGGGTGAGTCGAACAATCATGTCTCATGTTGAATCGGGGAACTCGAGCGGTTCGTCCTGGTCATCACCGCTTCCCCCAGTGAATTGACCTACGAAGTGGAATGACGCGAGAATTCCCCCGCTGGTTGCCAACTTCCGTTGGCCGGGTTTCCGCACGATCGCGCCGAGAGTCGCAAGTGAACGCCATCCACGTACTCATCGATTTCGAAAGCGTTCAACCCGAAGCGCTGGCGCAGATGGTCCCCGAAAAGTTCCATGTCATCGTGTTCGTGGGGGCAAATCAGGCCAAGTTGTCCTACGAGTTCGCGGCGGCGATGCAGGAATTGGGATCGCGCGGGCAGTACGTCAAGATCTCCGGAGTCGGTACGAACGCTCTCGACTTTCATATCGCGTACTACATAGGACGAATCACGATCGCGAATCCCACCGCGGTGATTCAAATCGTATCGCGGGATACGGGATTTGACCCGCTGATTCAGCACCTGCTGTCGAAGAAGATCCAGGCGAAACGGGTGGAGAGCGTCTCTGAGATTCCGGGTCTGTCACCTCCCCCTCCGGCACCGACCCGCGTCAAACCGGTGACTGGGAGCTCGCCGGACCCGACCGCGGCGATCAGCACCTCCCCTCCGGGCAGCCCGGCGGCCATCCTATGGAAAGCGCCGCAGGCCGCCTCGGCGACAGAGTCAACCGATCAGGTCGCGATGGTTCTCGCACAACTTCGAAAGACCACAGCCCACAAACCGAGCACCGTTACGGCGCTCCGCAATGTCATCGGCTGGGTGTTCTACAAAAAGCTCTCCGACATCGAAGTGGAGAATTTGATCAAAAAACTCGCCAACCAGGGCTGGCTGAAAATCGATGGGAAAAAGATCGTGTACTCTCTTGGGTAAGAGCCGGAACCACATTTGTTTTGTACCGCAAAATTGACGGGCGCGGATCACTGTGGGACAATATGCGACGGGCGTTCACTCCTCGCATCGGAGTTGAATCCCCGCCCCGCCGCAATCGCTCGCCCACCCCATCGGTCTCATGAATCCCGCACTGCTGCTGATCGCGTTTGGGTTTGCCGCCCAGGCCCACGAGCCGGTCGACTTTCTCTTTGACGTTCGCCCGATTCTCTCGGAGCATTGCTACACCTGCCACGGACCCGACGACAAGGCCCGCAAGGCCGACCTGAGACTCGATCGTCCGGAATCGTTCAAGAAGAAGCTCCCCTCGGGAGCGGTGCTGGTCTCCGCAGGACATCCCGAAGAGAGCGACCTGCTCCAGCGGCTGAATTCGGACGACGAGAACGAGGTGATGCCGCCGCTCGCGGTTAAAAATCCTCTTTCGCCACAGAAAGTCGACATCATCCGGCGGTGGATCGCGGAAGGGGCCGCGCTCCCGGAAAAGTCGCACTGGGCGTTCAACTCCCTGGCGGTCGTTCCAATACCGGCGATCGGTCCCGCGGAATCGGCACGCAATCCGATCGATCATTTCGTGATCGCGAAGCTCGCCCGACACGGACTGCGTCCGTCGGGAGAGGCCCGACGCGACATACTGTTGCGACGGCTGTCACTCGATCTGACGGGGCTCCCGGCCACCCCAGAGGAAATCGCCGCGTTCGTGGCTGACGACTCTCCCGACGCCTTTGACCGCCAGGTCGAACGGCTGCTCGTGTCACCTCGGTATGGCGAGCGGTTGGCGAATGACTGGCTCGACTTGGCGCGCTACGCCGACACGTACGGCTATCAGTCCGACGTCGATCGCGATATGTCCCCCTGGCGAGATTGGGTGATCGGAGCGTTCAATAGCAACCTCCCATACGATCAGTTCATCGAGTGGCAGATCGCTGGCGACTTGCTCCCCGCTCCCAGCCGTGACCAGTACCTCGCGACGGCGTTCAACCGCCTGCATCGGCAGACGAATGAAGGGGGGAGCATTGAAGAGGAATTCCGGACGGAATATGTTGCCGACCGGGTCCACACTTTTGGGACCGCGTTCCTGGGTTTGACGCTGGAATGTTCGCGGTGCCACGACCACAAGTACGACCCGATCCAGCAGCCCGACTATTACAAACTCTCGGCGTTCTTCAACAACATCGACGAGTCGGGACTCTATTCCCACTTCACCCGAGCGACGCCGACTCCCACGCTGCTGATGTACCCGGACGGTGTCGAGAAGCGGCACGACGCGCTGGTTGAGGAGTCGCGTGAACTGACGAGGCGATATGAGTCCGAGTTGAACCTGGCTCGCCAGCGGGCAGCCGCGTTTCCCGGAACTCCCGAAGTTCCGATCGTTCCGCCGGCTCCCAGCGATCGGTTTTCGTTTGAATCCCAAGGAACCGGGCCACAAACGAACGGCGTCAACGCGGCCCGTCCCGCCCGTCTGGTCGAAGCCCCCGAGACTGTTGAGGGCCGGGTGGGCAAGGGGCTGAAATTCAGTGGAGACAATTCGGTTCAGTTTCCGGGAATGGGAGTCTTTCGCCGGACCGATCCCTTCTCATTCAGTTTGTGGATTCGCCCGACGGAACAACTCGACCGCGCGGTGATCCTGCACCGTTCTCGCGCCTGGACCGATTCCGGGAGCCGGGGTTACGAATTGCTGCTTGATCACGGCCGACTCTCGTTTGCGCTGATTCATTTTTACCCGGGGAACGCAATCCATGTGCGTGGTCGATCGACGCTGCCGCTTGAGAAGTGGTCGCATTTGGCTGTGACGTATGATGGTTCCAGCCGGGCTGGGGGGATCGCCCTCTATCTGGACGGTGAGCGAGTCGACGCCGAGGTGATTCGCGACAATCTCTACCGCGACATTCTGCATCGCGGGGAATGGGGAGATGACACCGGGGGAATTGAACTGACGCTGGCAGGCCGGTTTCGCGACGCCGGTTTCCGGAATGGCTCGATCGACGAACTCGCGATCTTTCCCCGCGAATTGACCGCGCTCGAAGTCCGCAGGCTGTCGCGGCCGGAGGGGGGAGACGCCATCGCCGCCACTCCCCAAGAATGGATCGCGCATCAGATCGCGCGGAACGACGAGCCACTCTCGGCATTGCGAGGTGAACTCGACCGTGTGCGAAACGCCGAGAATGATTTGGTCGGAGGCGTTCGAGAAATCATGGTGATGCGTGAACTCGCCACGCGTCGGCCGACGTACGTGTTGCGTCGCGGCGTGTACGATCAGCCGGGTCAGGAAGTGAGTCCCGCAGCCCCGGAAGGGATTTTTCCTTTCTCGGACGATCTTCCGCGAAACCGCGCCGGCCTGGCGCGGTGGCTGGTCGACCGCCGGAATCCGCTCACCGCACGCGTCGTGGTGAATCGTATCTGGCGGCTGCACTTCGGACGCGGGATCGTGGCGACGCAGGAGGATTTTGGCAACCAGGGTCAGCTCCCCACGCACCCCGAATTGCTGGACTGGCTCTCGGGTTGGTTGATGAACAACGACTGGGATCTTAAGGGGCTGCAACGACTGATTGTGACGTCGGCCACCTATCGGCGCAGTTCGCAGGGGGATGCCGATTCGCTGTCGGCCGACCCCGAGAATCGCTGGATGGCGCGTGGTCCCAAGCACCGCTTGTCGGCCGAGCAGATTCGAGACAGCGCGCTCGCTGTTTCCGGTCTGCTTTCCGGCCGGCTTGGCGGTCCGAGTGGAAAGCCGTATCAACCCGCTGGCCTGTGGGAGGAATCGGGGACCGGCAAGACCTACGTGCAAGACAAGGGAGAGGGACTCTATCGCCGGAGTTTGTACACGTTCTGGCGCCGGACCGCCCCGCCCCCCACGATGTTGACGTTTGACGCGACCTCTCGCGAGGTCTGCACCGCGAAGCGTGAAACCACCGCGACGCCGCTCCAGTCGCTGGTGTTGTTGAATGATCCGCAATATCTCGAAGCGGCCCGGGTGCTGGCCGAGCGGTTGCTCAAGGATGCCACGCTGAACCCGGCCCAGAAAGTGAGTCGGGCGTTTCTTGCGGTGGTCGGCCGGCCGACGACAACCCGGGAGCAGGCGATTCTCGAACAGTTGTACGCCGAGCAGTTTGCCGATTTCCAGGTTCGCGGGGGAGAGTCGGCCAAGTATCTGGCGGTGGGCGATTCGCCCCGAGATACGACGTTGTCAGCCGACGACCATGCCGCCCTGGCGGTGGTAGTGGCGACGTGTTTTAACCACGACGAGTTTGTGATCAAGCGGTAGAACCGGTCAAAGCGCCAGCCACCCGCGGGCGGTGTCGATCAGTTCGTGAAACCAGGCGTAGATCAACGGTCGGTGTCCGCAGTGGATCTGGGCGGTCACTCCGGAACCGGGACGGGGGTCGTGAAATTCCGACGGAGGAACATCGACACGAATTCGGAGGAATGGTTCGTCACCCGGTTCGCGCTCCACCGCCGACGCCACCCGTGTCACCTTGGCGGCGTGCGACGTCCCCGGATCGATCGCCAGGACATACGACATTGGCAGACCGTCGGGCCGGGTTCGCGACGCGTCCAAAATATGCCCGGCGCGACGGTTCGCGACCCGCAGTTCCAGCGTCCAGGCACCGCTGACATCCGCGACGCTGAGTAACATCTGCCCCCGGCGCACCGGTCGTCCCTGCAACAGGTCGGCGGCGTTCCAGGTGAGAACGCGACCGGAAATGGGGCTGCGGACGTCCAGCGTGGACTGTTGGTCCTTCACCAGCCGCAGTTGTTCGCGCAGACTGGCCAGTTGCTCACGGAGCGCCGATTCGTCTCCACTCAATTGATTCGAACGCGCATCGCGATCGGGGCGATCGCCCCCGTTGGCTCCCCGGGCCGCTTCGATCGCGCTCAGTCTGCGGCCCGTGGTTTCCAGTTCGCCCCAGACCCGCTCGTACTCCAATTCCAATTCCGGACTTCGCAGCTCCAGCAGCAAATCTCCCTCGGCCACTTCCGCTGCGTGTTCGATATTCAGGCCCAAGACGCGGGCATCGACTGGAGCGAAGATGTCGCGCCGGGCCACGGGCTGCAATTCTCCCCGCGCTTCGATTTCGAAGCGGACCGGCCAGCAGGCGATCGCGACGATTGCAACGGTCGCCGCCAGCCACCAGCGCCAACGTCGGGCGGGTGATGTGGCGTTTTGCCATCCCTTCCCCAACCACCACCGCGATAATGGAATTCGTCCGACCGTTCGCGCCGCCGCCAGACTGGCGGCGATCAGCGGGGCGGCCATCGGTATGACCTGTCGCGTCATCGCCCCTTCAGGTTCCGAAAAACCTTCCACCAGCAGCACGCCGACAATTCCAGGGGTATCAGGCTGGTCGCTTTGGGAAGAGGGCAACTCCAGCGGAACCATCCCCAGCCAGCGACTGCCCGCCGTGTCGAAGTAATGTGTCACCACCGACGAATCGATGGCGGCGGTCTCGGTTGAACCACTTTCCAGCCATACGGAAGTGTGCTGGGCGACGATCGCTTCAGCCAGCCGTTCCATCGCCAGCATGGCATCCCCCCGGCGGCTGACTTGATCGGCCCCGCTCACCGCGATCACTCGACATCCCCCCGTTCCGACTGTCAGAAGGCTCACCCGGTCACACTGCGCCAGGGGGCGCAGGTCGTGAACGATCTTTTTCCCCAGTCGATCAACCGCAAGTTCCTGTCGCCACCCCGCCGCGACTTCCACGAGGCGCTGCCAAAGCGCATCCCGCGCGGCCAACTGGGCGAGTCGCCCTTCGCGAAAGAAATCGCCGCACAGCTCGCCGACCGACTTCAGTACTTCCCCCGCCCAATGGCGACTGGTCGCGTCGGGAAAAGCAGCGCTCAACTCCAGAAGACGCGTTCCCTGTTCGTCGAAATCGAGGACGCAAATCAGGGACCAAGCCTCATTGGATCCCCCTGCCAAAACTAAGGCAGTTTCCGCGTAGCTACCCTCGGCAATCGCAGTCCGAAGCGCCGCTTCGCGCGCGACGAATGCAGCTTCGAGAAATCGGACCGGCCCCGCCGCCGCGTACGCCTCGGCGACAATCCGGGGTGACCGCGAAAGGGGCAATTCCCAAAACGTCACCGCACCGGTGGACAGTGACGCGACCATTCGGCCAACCAGCGCACTCGCGAAATCTTCGACGGGCCGCCTCTGACGTGCCAGATGCGAGATCTCCGCGAGCAATTCATCAATCCCGCGCCACGGTTCGGTGGAGTCCTGGAGCGGTGGTTCGCGGCTGGAGTTCATTCGAGTCTCAAAATCGTCACGCCCGGACACATTGGCGTGATTATAACTGGTCGAGACCGAATCGGCTTCTATGGAAACGCAGCCCCAGTCTGGCAGGCGGGAACACTGTCTCCGAGTCTTCTCCAAACCTCAACGACCACTTGTCGTTTGAAGCGGCCCCCAATCGCTGCAGCGACAGGCATTCCCCGAGTCGCGAAACTCGGCATAGGTTCGCCAGGTTCTCCCACCGACCCCGAATGGTTCGAGATCGGTGTATTGCATAGTGTCCCTCCGGCGGCTCAACCGGCGATCACGGGAACTTTGCGTGTGGCGGCTTGCTTCACCTTGGGAAGCGAGACCACCAGCACGCCATCTTTCATCAAGGCCTGCACCGCGTCGCGGTCGATCTCATTGGGAAGCGTGAATGAACGCTCGTAATCTCCGACGCCGTATTCTTCGTAGCGCAGTTGGAACCCCTCCGGGATCTCACAACCAATCTGGCCGCGAATCGTCAGAATGTTCTTTTCAATCGCGATCTCGACCCCTTTCTCGTCGACGCCCGGGAGGTCGGCGACCAGGGTCAGGACATGGTCTTTCTCGACGATATCCACGAGCGGCACATACACTTTTCGGGCCTTTGTCCGCTCAGTTCCCGCGGGAGTCGTCGACTCCTGCTTTTCCGGAATGGGGCCGATCGGTTTCACATCTGTCTGCATGAGAGAGTCCTTTGCGGATAGGGATAGAAGCGCGGAGCTTCGGTGCGAACACGGTGGTGAATGGTGAGGGGTTCAGGCGGTCTTGACGGCGATCTTGCGCGGGCGATTCGATTCGGGCCGGGTCAGTCGGACGCTGAGTACTCCAATGTCGTAAGACGCTTCCGTCTTGTCGGAATCGACCTCGAAGGGGAGCTGCAGCTTGCGGTTGAATTCTCCCATTGTCCGTTCGCGACGATGAAAGGCAGTGCCGGCGTCCTCTGACGACGGAGCCCGTTTCCCCGAGAGAACGACGCTGCTTCCGATCACTACGACTTCCACATGGGCAAGGTCGATTCCCGGAACCTCCAGTGTGATGAGAATCTCGTGATCGTTCGCGTAGACGTTCACTGGCGGAGCCTCGCGCGACTCCCGCAAACCGAATGGACGCGCGGAATTCAGCAACCGCCCCATCTCCTGCTGCAATTGACCCATCTCGCGCAGTGGATCCCACAACCGGCCGCCAAATCTGCTGAGCAAGTTCATGAATGAAACTCCCATTCCTTTAGACGTGCCAACGTTCGGACGCCGCCAACCCGGGCGTCTGGTAACGAACACTTTGGCAATGATTTAAGATCGAACGCAAGCGGCGTGCCTAACTGAAATTTGTTCGGCTTCGTGATGTCCAATTGATCCCGCAAACAGCATCCGAAACCGGCCGATAGGACATAAAAAAAACGCATCCAACCGAGCAATCGACTACAGTTTGCATGTCGCACCGAGAAATTTTCCCGCTGAGCGGATTTACCTGGCGTTGATTGATTCATGAATCGATTCCAACAGAAATTCGCAATCCAGCGGGCAGAATTTGGTGCCGATTTGACGGTATATTCACTGGATTGCACGCTCCGCTGTGACCACAGGTGCCAATTTGACAGTCAGCCAAAAAAACAGGCCACCCGCCAAAATGGCAGATTGCGAGTGACCGTTTTCTGGGAGTTGGTGGCATGGCACCGGCTCGACTCAGTTCTCGTTGTTCCTGATCATGGATTTTCGGTTGGGGTCCAAAGAGATCGAGTTTCACAAATTGGATTTGAGTCAGAACGACAATTGAACGGGGAGGAAAAATGGTCTCTCAACAGGTGTTCTTGATCGCCGCAATGGTGGTGCTGGCATCGACACTGGATTGGCGCGATCAGATACTCAATTGTCCAGAGGATGCGGAACGGAAGCTGGGATTGCGCCATCGTCATCGACGCCCCCCGGAACCGTTCGCACGTCACACGCCTCAAGCGACGTGCCGCCAGCGAGTTTCGTCCGTCGCTCTCAACCGGACCGCGATCGCCTCGGCCGCCGCCAGGAGGTCATCGACAACAAAATCTGGAGCGCCACATGTTTCAGTGCCAGATTCCCGTCGCCAGACACGCTCCGACTCGGCACCATACCCCGTTCGCACCAGCAAAGTGGTCGCCCCGACACGTCGACCCAATTTGATGTCGCTTTGTTTGTCCCCGATTAGAAAACTCTGATTCAGCGAAAATCCAAAATCGCAGGCGGCCTGCGTGGCCAGACCTGTCAGCGGCTTTCGGCAATGGCACGGCGTTTCCGGATGGTGCGGGCAGACGTAGATGCCGTCGAGAACGATCCCCACGGCCGACAGTATGCTGTGAAGGCGACGATGAATCCCTGCCAATCGCGTCGGGGCGATCAACCCCCGCCCCACGCCGGACTGGTTGGTGATGACCACCAGTCCGCACCCCAATTCCTGTAGTCGAGTCAGCCCCGCGACAACTCCGGGGAGCAATTCAAGCTGGTCGGCGTCAGCGAGATAGTTGCGTTCGACATTCAACGTGCCATCCCGGTCGAGCAAGACAAATCGACGGCCCATTCCACCGGCTCTCGAATTGGAGGGAAAGATTCGCAAAGGGGCAGCACTCCCGAACGGGGATCTTGGTTCAGGCCGCCTCACGACGGGGGACCGGTTGTTCCGGACCGGGGTCGTTGCTGGCGGCCCAGGTGAATCGCACCACATCCGCCGTCGGGCGATGCGGGCCGACAAGTTCACACTCCCGGTCGGCGGTGATGGTCCCACGACTCACGGCGGTATCGGGAGCTTCCGCCCAATACCGGCACAGCGCGACCAGCAGTTCCGTAAGCTCCGCGTTAGCCGCAAGCATTTCACCCGTCGGGCTGGAACCACGGAGTCGAAACGTCGCGCGACTGTTGGTCGTTCGCAACAGGGTGCCCGAGGTTTGCCACAACAGCGATTCCGGATGTCCGGGGGAATCCGATTCCCAGTGCAATCGGATCGGCAACCGCCCTTCCGTTCCCGGTTCAAAACAGAATTCCAATTCCAACACGTCCATCCGCTTCGCACGTCGCACGATTTTGTCCCACAGCCGCATTTCGCCAGCCGCCGTTCCCGATTCCATGCGCAATGCCACCAGTCGAGCCCGCAACGTGCGGGGGAACCCCCGAATCAGTGACCAGACGGCTTCGAAATGCCGGGCCAGCAGCATGGTTTCCTGAAAGCCAAACACCCGTCCGCCGATCAGCGCTGTCACCAGCACTGCGCCGATCACGACCGCGACCAGGTCGCTGTGTACCAGAGTGGCGACGGCGGCCCCGACGGCCGCGAACAACGAGAGGCCCGCGACCACCAGCAGCGTCTGACTGGGAGAGAGACCGCGATCACGCAGACAATGGTGGATATGTCCGCGATCTCCATGGCCAATCTTGCGGCCGTTGAGTTTCCGTCGCAGAATCGCCATCGCCGTGTCGACCAAGGGGACTGCCAGCAGCACCGCGGGAACGACCAGAGTCAGCCCCGCAGCTTTCTTCGCGGAAGCCTGAAGCGAAAGCGCGCCAACCAGAAAGCCCAAAGGCAGACTCCCGCAATCCCCCATGAAGATGCGGGCGGGGGGCCAGTTGTGCATCAGGAAGCCGACCAGTGCCCCGCCGAGCGCTACGGAAATCACCAGAGTCTCGGGCTGATTTTGCCAACCGGCCAACGCGCCGGCGGTCAGACAGACGATCAACCCCAGGGTTCCCGCCAGACCGTCCAGGCCATCCAGCAGGTTGATGAAGTTACAGCAGGCGACCAACCACAACAGAACGACCGGAATCGTGACCAGCGCCGATTCGATCTGCAGTCCGAACAGAGCGACGGATTCCGCCGGTCGTCCCCAGAGAACAAACGGGGCAATTGCGATGACCTGCCATGTGAACTTGGTTCTGGCCCCCATACCATTGCGGTCATCCCAGGCCCCAATGGCGCACAGGGCACCGGCCGACAGGCACATGGCGAATGTCATGCGGCCCAGTCCACGCGACACCCCAAACCATTCGGGGGCGAGGGCGACGATCAACAATCCAATGCAAAATGTCACGAAGATTGCCAGCCCACCGGTGCGCGGCGTCACCTGAGCATGGAACTTTCGCTCCGTGTCGGGATGGTCCAGGATTCCGAACCGACGACCAGCGACCCCGGCGGTAAGCGTGAAAACTCCGCCGAGCGCGCACGTCAGCACAAACAGACCGGCTAGCATTGGCATGTGTCGGCTCCTTGACACCACTTCGCTCAACCGCGACCGGCTCACGCCCAAAGCGTTTTCAACCGGGTTCGCAGTGAGCGCCCAGCCCTCCTTGGCCGGGCGAAAATCCGCCGTAGGTTACTATTCCCTGCGATTTGACTCTAGATCAGTCTGCGAGACGTTAGGATTACTTCAGATTCCACGCCCAGGGAATGACGACCATCGCGACGGCAAAGCAGATGAAATCGAGTGGTAACCCCACCTTGATGTAGTCTCGAAAACGATAGCCCCCCGGGTTCATCACCATCAGATTCGTCTGGTATCCGATCGGTGTGGCGAACGCGCACGATGCCGCGACGGCGATCGCGATCATGAGCGGCCTGACGTTCATTTCCTCCTGGACGGCGATAGACCGGGCGAGCGTACACATGAGGGCTGCCGTGGCACTGTTACTGAGCAGTTCCGACAGAACCATCGTCAACAAATAGACCACAGCCAGGACTGCGATCGGACCGTAGGAAGAACAGGTCGCGAGCAGTTTCGTTGCAATCCAGTGGGCGGCACCGCTCGACTCAAGCGCCTGTCCGATCCCCAAGGAGGCCGCGATCAGAACAATCACCGAAAGATCGATCGCACGGATGGCATCGTTCCCGCGAACACAGCGGCTCCAGAGCATCAGAACCGCGCCGCAAATCGCGATCTGCGACTGATTCCAGTATTTATTCTCAGGCAGGAACGACATTCCCAACAGCACCAACAGGAAAATCGCCATCGCGATCCAGGCACGATCGTGGCGGACGGGAGCCGTATCTTCCAATCCCGAAACCAGAACGAAATCGGGAGACTGCCGCCAGCGGTGGACGAAATCCTCGTCGGCGTCGACGAGCAGGGTGTCCCCCGTATGCAAGACAATCGTTCCAATTTTTTGTTCGAGTTTCACTCCGGACCGATGGACGGCGATGATCGCCGAGTTGTAGCGCCGGCGGAAATCGGTGTCCTTGATGCTCTGTCCGAGCAGAGGGGAGGTGGAGGAAATGACCACTTCGCACAACTGGCGACCACGGCGGGGCATGGGCTTGTGAGTAATCGGCACGACGGGGGCCGGCGCAATTCCTTCCAGAGAATCCAGCGAGGCGGCGTTGTCGTCTCCTTCAGCGCGCGACGTGGCCGCGATTGCCGGTTCGCCAGCGGAAGTTACCTCGGCATCCCCCCGGGGTTCGCGGTGATCCAACGGGACCAGGCCACGGATTTTCTGGAGGTCGACGATATTTCCGGCGACTCCCGAAAAGGACAGGAGATCCCCCGCGCGGACAATCTCGTCGGGACCGACCGCGTTGATGACTTCTTCCCCCCGTTCAATACGGTGCAAATAGAGGCCGGCGACATCGCGCAACCCGCCGGCACGTACCGTTTGCCCCACCAGTGGGCAATTCGGACTGACAAACATTTCGATCGTGTATTCGCGGGGATGAGTCTCCAGGTACGCGACCAGGTCTTGCCGGGACGGAAGCAGTCGCGATCCAAAGGTAACTAAAAACGTCAGGCCAATGATGGTGACCGGAATCCCGACCGGGGAAATCTCGAAAAAGCTCATGGTTCCGCCCCCAATGGCCGTGTCGGTCTTCGCCATCGCGGTCGCCACCACCATATTGGTGCTGGTTCCAATCAACGAGCAGGTTCCCCCCAAAATCGTCGCGTAGGAGAGCGGAATGAGAAGCTGTGAAGGGGAAATTCTCATCCGCCGGGCGATATTGACGAAAATCGGGAGGAAAAACGCCACCAGCGGCGTATTGTTCATAAAGGCCGACAAAGTGGCGATTGGCCCCAGCAGTCGCAGGCGCGACGTCTTGGGGCCCGGTTTCCCGAACATCACGACACTGATCGTCTCCAGGGCACCCGTGGAGCGCAATCCCAGCCCCACAACATAGAGCGCGCCAATCGCCAGGCAGCTCTTATCAGCGAATCCCTTGACGGCGTCATCAAAGGTGACCACTCCGGTGCAGACCAGCAGCACCAGGCCGGTCAGCATCACGATCTCCGCCCCGATCACATCCTGCAAAAGCCCCAGAAGCACGGCCGTTAAAACGACCATGGTCACGGTGAAGTTCCAGTCGAAGATCATGTGTTGAGCGGGAGTCGACGGAGAAACGGATGGCCGATCGAATGGCATTCGGTACGGTTTTGCCTGGAGGCCTCTCCGCCGAGAGTGACGCGGATTGCGGCATTTTCAGAGGGATGAGCGAGGCCGGGCGGATCTTAGTCGATCGTTCCGGTGTTTCGCGAGTCTATCGAGCCGCCGGGGGAGACAAAATAACAGCTCGGACCTCAGGATTTCGCGAATGTTTCCCGCCAGACTTGCAGAAATCCCGCACAAATCGTTAATGTCGGCCTAGAAGTGACACAGCGCAACCCGAGAAGTGGGATTGCCACCGTCTGAAACCCGCAAGGCGACTCTGACGGGCGGTCGGGTGTGACGATCCCTTGGGGATATCGCGTCGGGCCGAGCCGGGAGTTCGTCAGGTTTTCTCCATGTGATTTCATGGCCTACGCCGCCAGTCTCTCGCAGAATCCAGTCACGACCGCCGCGGTTCAGGCGGTCTGCGAGGAAATTGCGGTTGGGCTGAATGGCGGAACCCCGAATCTGGCGTTCCTGTTCGTCGGCTCACACCACGTCGACCGGTTGGCCCCGATTCTCAACAAAGTCACGGAGACCCTGCGTCCCGACACGCTGTTGGCTTGTACGACCGAGGCGGTTGCCTGTGTGGGGACCGAAGTGGAATCGGGGGTGAGCCTTGCGATGTGGGCAGCCACGCTGCCGGGGGCCATTATCGAGCCATTTCACGTGGTGTTTGAAAACACCCCGGACGGCGTCGTCTGCGACGGTCTCCCCGACCCCCCGCCCGAGATCTCGGACGTTCGGGCCATTCTCCTGCTGGGGGATCCGTTCTCCTGTCCGATCCACGAGTTGATCGAAAGACTCGCCAACGAATTTCCCGGCGTCCCCCTGCTCGGTGGAATGTCGAGTTTCTGGCGGCGTCAAAGTGATCCGAAGCTCGGCCTCAATAACGGAGTCAAGCCACGCGGAGCGGTCGGGGCGATCATTCGTGGCGGTCCCCGGATTCGCACGGTGGTCTCGCAGGGATGTCGGCCGATTGGAAACAGTTTTGTTGTCACCAAGGCAGAAAAGAACATCATCCTTGACCTGGGTGGCCGCGCCGCGCTGACCCGACTCGAGCAAACGTACACCGAACTTTCCGAACGTGACCGATTGCTGATTCGCGACGGGTTGCACGTCGGAATCGCGATCGACGAATACAAAGATCATTTTTCCCGTGGCGACTTCCTGATCTCCAATGTGATCTCCGCCGACAAGGAAACCGGCGCGATCACCATCGGAAATCTGGTCCGCGCCGGCCAGACGGTGCAATTTCACATTCGCGACGCTGAGGCGGCCGCCGAGGATTTGCGTGTGTTGCTCTCGCGGCAGAGCTCAGAACGATCTGCTGGCGGTGGAGCGCTCCTCTTCAGTTGCAACGGGCGGGGAACCCGTCTGTTTCCCACTCCGAATCACGACGCTGCTTTGGTTCAAGAACTTTGCGGTCCCCTGCCACTTGCGGGTTTTTTCGCCCGCGGTGAACTCGGACCGATCGGTCGACGTAACTTTATCCACGGGTTCACCGCCAGCATTGCTCTGTTTGACGATGATTCCGCCGTTGAGTCGTAGTACTTCTGTTGGAATTCAATCCCAGGGGCGCGAAAGTCGAGACGCTCCCGGTGCAAGATTCAATTTCTGCAACTTAGAAGTCCCCACCCCCGCCCTCCCGCCTCTGTAGGAGTCGAGCCGTCAT
Organism: Planctomicrobium piriforme; assembly: GCA_945860955.1. GTDB lineage: Bacteria > Planctomycetota > Planctomycetia > Planctomycetales > Planctomycetaceae > UBA10511. The sequence goes on along the minus strand of CAMATH010000047.1, from coordinate 25,217 downwards.
GTCCCCGCGACCCGCTCGTCAGACTCTCTCGCCGCAGTCCTTTGGAACACTCTCCTGGTCCGCTCTCGCAGTCGCCGCCGTGCTGGCGACGCTGGCGATGCCGCGGGGCGCAATGGCTCCGAAGTCGGCGCTGGCCCAGGAGGCGGAAGAACTCGATTTCAAAGACGAACTCCCGCGCATTCCCCCGACGGAACCGAAGGACGCTCTCGCGAAATTCAAAACTCTGCCCGGTTTTCAGGTCCAACAGGTCGCCGCCGAGCCGCTGCTGCACTCCCCCGTTGCCGTCGCCTACGACGCCGACGGCCGGGCCTACGTGGTCGAGATGATAGACTACTCCGAACAGGATAAAGAGTTCCTGGGAGCGGTCCGCCGGCTCGAAGACACCGACGGCGATGGCGTTTTCGACAAAAGCACCCTCTTCGCCGACAAACTGTCGTGGCCCACCGCCATTTGCTGCTTCGATGGCGGGGTGTTCGTCGGGGCGGCTCCCGAGATCTACTATCTCAAAGACACCACCGGAGATGGCAAGGCCGACGTTCGAAAAGTCGTCTTCAACGGCTTTGGGCGCGGCAACGTCCAGGGTTTGTTCAACAGCTTTCACTGGGGACTCGACAACCGGATTCATGGCGCGACCTCCAGCTCCGGAGCCCAGGTCCGCCGACCCGACGATGAAGCCGCCCCCGCCATCAACCTCAATGGCCGGGACTTCTCATTCGACCCGCGAGTCCTCGACATTCGCCCGGAAAGTGGCGGTGCCCAGCATGGAATGTGCTTTGACGATTTTGGCCGCAAGTTCGTCTGTTCGAATAGCGACCACATTCAACTGGTCATGTATGAAGACCGCTACATCGCCCGCAACAAATCTCTTGCCGCCCCGGGACCGCGCGTCAGCATCGCATCCGACGGTCCCCAGGCTGAAGTCTTCCGCATCAGTCCCGTCGAACCGTGGCGGATCGTCCGGACTCGGCTGCGCGTCTCGGGCAAAGTCCCCGGTCCCATCGAAGGGGGCGGGCGTGCCGCCGGCTACTTCACCGGAGCCACGGGGGTCATGCTGTACCGGGGAGACGCGTGGCCCGCTGAATATCGCGGGCAGGCCTTCATTGGCGACGTAGGAAGCAACATCGTCCATCGCAAAAAGCTCGACCCAAATGGCCTGGCTCTAGTCGCCAATCGAGTCGACGAAAAAGTTGAATTCCTCGCGTCAACGGACACTTGGTTTCGTCCCGCGCAGTTCGCCAACGCCCCCGACGGAACCCTGCATGTCATCGATGTCTGCCGCGAGGTGATCGAACACCCCGCCAGTCTTCCGCCGGCGATTAAGAAACATCTCGATCTCACGAGCGGCCGGGACCGTGGTCGACTGTACCGGGTGATCCCCGACGGCTACCGCCAACCAAAGATCCCCAAGTTGAGTTCCGCGACGTCGCAAGACCTGGTCGCCGCTCTGGAACATCGCAACGCCTGGCACCGCCTCACCGCCCAACGCCTGCTCTACGAACGGCAGGATCGCACGGGGGTCGCCGACCTCGCGAAACTCGCACACGATTCCCTACTTCCGGAGGGCCGACTCCACGCTCTGTGCGCTCTGGTCGGCCAAAACGCTTTGACGCCCGAAGTCGTTCTCGCCGCGCTCAATGACCCACACCCTGGCGTCCGTCGGAACGCGGTTCGGCTTTCCGAGCCGTTGCTCGCCGACTCCGCCGAGCTGCGACAGCGGTTGCTTGCCATGGTCGATGATCCCGACCTGCTGGTGCGGTACCAGCTCGCGTTCAGCCTGGGCGAGATTTCGGTTGGTCCGCGGGCCATGGCACTGGCGCGGATCCTGGCGAAAGATGGAGCCGACCGCTGGATTCGGCTGGCGTGTGAGAGTTCCTTCGCCGAAGGGGCGGGGGAAGTCCTGGCGTCCCTTGCGACCGATGAAGCATTCCGCAAGCAGGCACACTCGGGAGCGGTTTTGGCGGAACTGGCGCAGTTGGTGGGACTGCAAGGGAGGTCGGAAGATGTCTCTGCGACATTGACCGCGCTCGACCGGCTGCCGAAGGAATCGACTGCGCTGGCGGCGGGAATTGTCGCCTCCTTGAGCGAAGGTCTTACGAAAAGCAATTCGCCGCTGCGAACGCGGGTCAGTTCGGATCCAGGCAAGGCGAAAGAGCTGCTGGGTGAGTTACTGGCCAACGCGCGGAAACTGGCGGCGGACGCCGCCCGGTCGGAAAACGAACGCGCCGACGCGATTCGGACGCTGGGTCTGGGGGAATTCGCCGACAGCCAGAAGCTGTTGACCAGCCTGCTCGACAGTCGCGAACCGGCGGTGGTCCAACTGGCGGCCGTCGCGACGCTGGGACGGTTCGCCGACCCCGCGATTGGCGGCATTCTGGTCGAAGCGTGGCCCGGGTTCGGACCCAAATTGCGACCGACGGCGTCGGAAGCGATTTTCTCGCGAGCCGACTGGCTGGCGGCGCTTTTGGACGCGGTGGAAAAAGAAGAGATCCCGGCATCGGACCTGGAACCCAGTCGATTCAAGTTGCTCGAAGCGCACGGCGACCCCCGCGTCCGGGAAAAGGCGAAGCGTCTGGCGAGTCAGGTCAAGTTGGGAAAACGGAGCGACGTGATCGAAGCATATGCGTCGGCATTGAAACTGAAGGGAGACGCCGACGCGGGACGAAAGCACTTCCAGAAGACGTGCGTCGTCTGCCACAAACTGGAAGGAATGGGGCACGAGATCGGGCCGAACCTCGCGACGGTTCAAAACCGGGGAGCCGAGGCGATTTTGGTGAATCTGCTCGATCCCAATCGCGAAGTGAATCCGCAATTTGTCAACTACATTCTGCAGAACAAGGCGGGAAAATCGATCACCGGGTTGATTGCCGCGGAGACCGCCACCAGCGTCACCTTGCGGCGACAGGAAAACCAGACTGACACCGTATTGCGGAGCGACATCGATGCGCTCCGCAGTTCGGGGCTGTCGATCATGCCGGAAGGGTTGGAAAAGAACCTCGACCAGCAGGCGGTCGCGGATCTGATCGCGTACTTGTTGTCGCAGAAATAACGCGTCTTGACGCTTGTTCACCACGGCAATACAATCCAGAGCTTGCAACTTGAATTTCGAGCGTCGGGTGCGAATGTAGCGGGTCAGCCGACTTCGCCGTCCCGTAACGCTCGGGCTTAGAACCTACCCACGGACCGCCACTCGCGACAGACACTATGGATAGCCAGCAACGGCATGAATTGCAGACTTCAGAAATGGAGAAGCTGCTGCTTCGTTTGAACAGTTTTCTGGAGAAGCACGGGAATCGGATCTCGATCGGGATCTGCGTGGTCGCCGCTTTGGCGGTGGCGGGGATTCTCTACCAGCGCAGCGTCAAAGCAAAAGAGCAGGGAGCCTGGGCGCAACTGGCTGTTTCGTCGGGAAATGTTGAGGATCTGGGCGATGTCTGGGCGAAGCACCCCGATACATCCGCGGCTCCCTGGGCGCGACTGCTCGAGGCGGAACAGCGGTTGAGCGCCGGCGTGAAATCGATGTTCCTCGACCTCGAAGCGGGAAAGAAGGATGTCGAAAAGGCCCGAAACAGCTTTGAAAAACTGGCGGAACAGACAAGTGTGCCGAACGAGGTCCGCGAACGCGCGTTGTTTGGGTTGGGACGTGCCGAAGAGTCACTGTCCGAAGGGGAAACTCAGGATGCGGTCAAGGCTTACAGTCGACTGCTCGAGAAATTCCCCAATTCGTACTACAAAGACGACGTGAAACAGCGTCTCGAAGCCCTGAAAAAGGGGGGATCGGCTGAGTTCTATCAATGGTTCGCCAAGTTTGAGCGCCCGAAGACCAAGGACCGTTCGCCGCATGATACGGGAATGGGGGGCGGGATGAGCGACGACGCGTTGAACGAAGCGATTCGCAGAATCACCGAACGGGATGCGACCGAAGGCACGGCGGGCAAGGGGGCGGATGACGACGACCCGATGGAATCGGACGACGAACCGCAGTCCAAGGGGGGACTCACCCCGCCGGCCGAAGAGGGAACGGAATCTGACAAGGTGCCCGAAGCCACCGAGTCGACGGAAGCCACCGAGTCCACCGAAGCGTCGGGCGATTCCGGCAAGCCGGCGGCTGACGACGTCCCCAGCACTCCAGCGGAAGAAAAGCCGGCCACTGAGACGCCTGCCGAACCGGATTCGGAAGCGAAACCCGAAAACCAGTAGTTACTGGCACCCCGAAACGCCAGCGGTCGCCATGAGCGAAGAGCTCTCCACCCAGCCGGTGGTGCTGACAGTCGAGGCGCGAGCCCACGGCTGGCGGGTAGACCATTACCTCTCGCGGCTGTATCCCAACTACAGCCGCGCGCTGTTTCAAAAGGCGATCGAACAGCACGCGGTTCAGGTCAATGGCCTGCCGGTCAAATCGAGTCGTCGGCTCCACGTGAACGACCTGCTCTCGGTCAGGCTGCCAGCGCTGCCTGATCAGTCAGTCGCTCCCGAAGAGCATCCGCTCGACGTGCTGTTCGAAGATGATCATCTGGTCGTGATCAACAAGGCCGCCGGGATGATCACGCACCCTGGCAAGGGACACTACACCGGCACACTGGCGGCGGCGTTGCAGTTTCACTTCGACCGCCTGAGTGACGTCGCCGGAGAGGATCGTCCGGGGATTGTGCATCGCCTCGATCGAGACACGTCGGGCGTGATCATTGTCGCCAAAGACAATCAGGTTCACCACAAACTTTCCGAGCAATTCGAACGCCGCGAGGTGCGCAAACAGTACGTCGCGCTCGCCTGGGGTGTGGTCGACCGCGACAGCGACTGGATCGAAACGTTCATCCGGGTCAATCCGCGGGAACGCGAAAAGATGATGGCGTGTGAACCGACGGTTCACGGCCGGCCCGCGAGTACTTTTTTTGAAGTCATCGAGCGGTTCTACGACTTCACCTGGATCCGGTTATTTCCGAAAACCGGGCGGACACATCAGTTGCGGGTTCACCTGAAACATCTGGGACACCCGATTGTCGCCGACAAGCTTTACGGCGGTCGCGACGAATTGCGCCGATCGTACCTGGCGAAGCGTGGATCCGGGAAGGTTTCGCGGTTTGTTCCGGAAGCCCCGGCCGCTCCCTCCGGGAATTCCGCCGAAGGGGTTGTTGACCCGGCCGACGTGTTGATTTCCCGGCAGGCGCTGCACGCTCAGATGATCACATTCCGGCACCCCGTCACCAACGACACGATGTCGTTTGAGGCACCGCTCCCGACCGACATGGCCCGCACCTTGGCTGCCTTGCGTGAGACAGTCTAACCAGTCATTGTTGTGGGCGATCCCCCACGACTGCATCATGAAGAGAGTGTGAACCGATGAGAGTTGGCAAGGTCGTACAGTCGAACGGCGAACCCTGTTTGGGAGTGCTGGTTGAACCCGGTGTGTACCTGGCACCATTCCCCCAGGGGTACAACAGTCTCGCCGACGTGTTGCATTCCCCTGATCCCGTCGCGCTGATCGAGAAGCAATTCGATGTCAACTCGACTCTGGTCGCTCAGACGCACGTTCGCTTCGTCGCGCCGATCGACAACCAGGAAGTCTGGGCGGCGGGGGTGACGTACAAACGCAGTCAGATCGCCCGGATGGAGGAATCGGAAACCGGGGCGTCGCATTACGACCGGGTCTACACTGCACCCCGACCGGAGATCTTCTTCAAGGGGAACGGGCGGCGTGTCTCGGGTCCCGGTCAACCGGTGCGAATTCGCGTCGACACTCGCTGGTCGGTGCCGGAACCGGAGTTCGCCCTGGTGATCAACCCCAAAGGAAAACTGGTCGGATTGACGATCGGCAACGACATGAGCGCCCGGGATATTGAGGGGGAGAATCCGCTCTACTTACCTCAGGCCAAGGTTTATAACCAGTGCTGCGCACTGGGGCCGTGTGTACTGATTCCCGAAGAGCCCCTGGACCGCGCCGAGACACACATCTCGCTGTCGATCCGCCGCAAGGGGAGCGAAGTCTTCCAGGGATCGACGAACCTCGATCAGATGAAGCGGACGTTTGAAGAGCTGATCGACTGGCTGTTCCGGGACAACAGCTTCCCGGAGGGCGTGATTCTGCTCACCGGGACCGGCGTGGTGCCACCCAACGATTTCACTCTTGAAGCGGGAGATCTGGTGACGATCGACGTCACCGGGATCGGCACGTTGACCAACCCTGTCGTCCAGGGCTGATCGCTCCGGCCGGCTTGTTCCCCACGCCCTCCATACCCTCCCGGCCTCCGCATGCTCGACCTGCCAAAAATCATCGATCAGTTTCGGGTTCAGCCTGGCAAGCCGTTTCGGCTCAAGGATTACGATCCCGGCTGGCAGGGGGACTTGAAAAAGTCCAAGTCCGAGCGGAAGGAACTGGCTCAAAAGGTCTTGATGGAGGATGTCGAGTCGTTGACGGTCGCGCAGGAAATGCTGTACGCCGCTGACTCATGGTCGGTGTTGGTCATCTTTCAGGCGATGGACGCCGCTGGCAAAGATGGAACGATCAAACACGTGATGTCGGGGGTCAATCCGCAGGGAGTCCAGGTTTACAGTTTCAAGCATCCCTCGGCCGAAGAGCTGGACCATAACTTTCTGTGGCGCTGTTCCAAGGCGCTTCCTGAACGGGGCCGCATCGGAATCTTCAACCGATCGTACTACGAAGAGGTGCTGATCGTCCGGGTACAGCCGGAACTGATCGTCGCTCAGCGGATTCCCAACATCAAGCCCGGCAAACAACTCTGGGAACAGCGGTACGAAGACATTCGAGCGTTCGAGGAACATCTCGTCCGTAACGGGACGGCGATTGTGAAGTTCTTTCTGCATGTTTCGAAAGAAGAGCAGCGGGAACGGTTTCTGGAGCGTATCGATCAGCCGGAAAAACACTGGAAATTCAGTTTCGCCGACGTGGAACAGCGGGCTCATTGGGACGCCTACCACGAGGCGTACGAAGACTGCCTGGCGGCCACCAGCACCGAAGCGGCCCCCTGGTTTGTGATTCCCGCCGACCACAAGTGGGTCACGCGGTCGCTTGTCTCGCGCATTCTGGCGTCGACCATTCGGTCCCTCGATCTCAAGTATCCCGAGATTTCGGAACAGCAACGCGCCCGCATCGCCGAGGCGCGGGCGAATCTTCTCGCGGAGTGACCCGCATGTCGTCTGACACGACGATCGACAACGACTCCCATCCGCTCTCGCCCGAGGAGCAACAGCGCAATCTGCTGCTGTTCGGCGGCTGCGTCGGGATGCAGTACCTCGCGGCTCCCGTGTTGTACGTCGGTGCCACACACGCGGTTCTGCTCAAAGAACTCAAGGCGTCGAACGTCTACGCGAACTCGCCCGAGAGCATCTTCATGGCCTGCACGGTCGTGCCGGTCATTGTCGCCGCTCTATTGCCCGGCGTCCGCTGGCTCAAACCGCTCATGGTTCTGAGCTATTTCTTCGCCGCCGTGGGAACCGGGTTGGTCGCGCTCTCGGTGGGACTCAACCTTCCTGGCAGAATCGTCGGGCTCGCCGTTCTGTTGCAGAGTGTGATGACCGGCCTGACGATTCCCCTGGCGATCACCCTGGTCTGGGAGGCGATGGGCCGGGGAGTCGCCGAATCTCGACGGGGGGCGGCACTCGCGCTCGCGTACGGGGGTGGCCCGATTCTCGCCGCGATCGGTTCTTTGGGGGCGCAGATTCTGCTCAATGGTGAGATCCTGACGTGGAAACTGGGAACCCCCCTGGCGTTTCCCGGCAACTATGCCGTCGTGTTTCTCGCCGCCGTGTTTCCGATGCTCATGGCATCCTGGCTGGCGAGCCGATTTGTCATTCCTACCGTCACAGACCAGAATTCGAAAAGCCAGTTTTCACTGTTGGCTGGAGCTCGGGATTTTCTGTCCGATCGGCTGCTGCTACGGATCGCGATCATCACAGTTCTCTTGTACGCGGGGAACATGATCATTGGCAATCTGGCGAATTACACGCAGGACGCGATGGGCCGGGATCCGAAGACCCTGGTCATGTACGGCGGTGTGTTGCGGTATGGGACCAAGGCGTGTGCCGGCCTGATGCTGGGCTGGCTGATGACTCGCGGGAATCCCCGCGCGGGGCTGCTGGCGACGGGAGTGATGTTTCTACTCGCACCGACCTACGCGTTGTTCGCCACGGGCTTCGCCTACCTCGCGACGTTTCAGATTTATGGCGCGGGAGAACTGGTCGGGGTATACGCCCCCAACTACCTGCTTGCCGCCTCGCGGCCCCGCGACTTGCGCCGGAACATGGCCTATTCGAACCTGCTGATGGCACCGGCCGCTCTGATGGGACTGGTGTTTGGCAAAGTGGCCGACTTTGTGGGGCAACGGTCGGATCAGGCCACCGGCTACAGGGCGAGCTTCGCCGTTTGTGCGGTGGTCATGGCGATCGGGCTGGCCCTGACACTGATCTGGCTCCCCCGCAGTCCCGTTTCACTCTCAGAAAAAGTCACACCAACCGCATGAGTCTGCCGTCCGTACTTGTCATTGGCGTTGGTTCGATTGGCGAACGACACACCCGCTGCTTTCTCAAGACGGGGCGCGCGGAAGTTTCCGTTGTCGAAATCAACGCCAGCCTGCGGCAGGCTGTCGCCGAGCGGTACCAGGTCGCGCAATTCGAATCGCTCGATCACGCATTGCGGAATCCCCCGCAAATCGCGGTCGTCTGCACGCCGGCCCCGTTTCATATCCCCATCACAACCCAACTGCTCAACGCGGGGGTTCACGTGCTGGTGGAGAAACCGCTCAGTACTTCGGACGATGGAATTGACGGATTGGAGCAACTGGCAGCCGCACGGGGTTTAACGGTCAGCGTCGCCTACGTGTATCGCGCATTTCCGGAACTGAACGCCGCCCGGGAGTTGCTGCACAGTGGTCAGTTTGGCCCCCCGTTGCAAGTGACGGTGGTGGGAGGGCAGCATTTCCCCACCTACCGCCCGGCGTACCGCGAGATCTACTACGCCCGGCATTCGATGGGGGGCGGAGCGATTCAGGACGCGATCACGCACCTGCTCAATCTGGGGGAATGGCTGGTCGGGCCGATTCGCAAACTGGTGTGCGACGCGGCCCATCAGTCACTGCCCGGCGTCGAAGTGGAAGACACCGTCCACCTGCTCGCGCGTCATGTGGCCTGCCCGACGGCGTGGTCGAATACCGATCCCGCCCCACCCGCCGGCGCGTCGATTCTCGCCAGTTACGCCATCAATCAATACCAGGCTCCGAATGAGATCAGCGTGCAGGTGGTGTGCGCGCGGGGGACGGTTCGTTGCGAGTTGCACCGCCAGCGCCTGATGTGGATGTCGCAACTGGGGGCGGAATGGGAGTACCGCGACTTTGGTCCCCGTGACCGGGATGATGTCTATATCGCCCAGGCACAGGCGTTTCTCGACGCGGTCGCCGGCATCCGGCCCCCGGCTTGCACACTGGCCGAAGGCAGACAGACCCTGGGAGTCAACTTGGCGGCCCTGAGAAGCGCCGCGAGCGGCCGATGGGAAGATGTGATGGTCGATGTACAACGTCCCCAATAGAATCACGACTCCAGGATACTCTCCTCGCCCGAAAACGAGATGTTTGCTTGGTAGAACGGGTCTTGACCTGAGGGTTACCCACATCTCCCGCTGGCGAAGCCAGGCACACGATGCCCCGGAACTCAGTGCCATTGGATTTTTTCCCTCGAGCGGAAATGGCGATTGATTCCCTCCTGCTCATCCCTTTCATCCTCTTCATCCTGTTAAATTCTTTCCGTCCGTCTGCCCCGTTCTCCAAGCCGCACTACCACACATCGCGGTTTGCAAAAGTTTTTGACAGGATGAAGAGGATTCCTGAGGCGGCAGTCGCTTGTGTGGATTGGGAGTTTTCACCACAGTGACGCGTTCCAAAGCGTTGGCTGTCTGGTACAGACGCTTCACTGGATCGACCTCCATTACCTTTGGCGGACTCTCCCCACCGACAAGCCTCATTCCAAATCCGTCATTCCCCCAACGTGTCGTCCCATGCCGATCGTCGCCCCCGCCGCACAACTTGAATCCGCCGTCGCCGTCGCGTTCCTGGAAGGCCCCGCCGCCCATGCGGACGGTCGGGTCTTCTTTTCCGACATTTGGAACAACTGCATCCTCTGTTTCGATCCCCGGTCGAAGCAGACCACGGTGTTTCGCGCCGACAGCGGGCGCACCAATGGGAACCTGTTCGATCCCCAGGGGCGACTCCTGTCGTGCGAAGGAAACGAATTCGGCCCGGGTGGCCGACGGCGGATCACCCGCTCCGACCTCACCACCGGCCAGGTCGAAGTGCTGACCGACAGTTTCGAGGGCCAGCCCTACAACGCTCCCAACGACATCGCCGCCCGTTCGAATGGGCAGATCTTTTTCACCGATCCCTGTTACGGCGATCGCACAACCATGCGGCTGACGCACGAGTCGGTCTACCGGATTGATGTCGATGGCCGCGTCACCAAAATTCTCTCGCAGCCCGCGATTCAACGTCCCAACGGAATCGCCCTCTCTCCGGACGAGAAGACTCTCTATGTGGTCGACAGTTGCCCGGTGTTGGGGGGAAACCGCAAAATCTGGGCGTTTGATCTGAGCGAACAAGGGGAAGCGAGCGGACAACGGCAGATCTACGATTTCGCCCCCGGACGTGGTGGGGATGGGATGGCGGTCGCACAGGATGGCAATCTCTACATCGCCGCCGGCATCGCCCACGCCCGCGGCCCCCACGAAACAACCGACATCGCCCCGGGAATCTACGTAGTGACCCCCCACGGCGAACTTCTCGGGATGATTTCCATTCCCGAAGATGTTCTCACCAACGTCACGTTCGGCGGCGACGATCTGCGGACGCTGTATATCACCGCGGGAAAGACACTGTTCACAATCCGCGTCAACATCCCCGGCTGGGTTGTTCACCGGCGCTGAACTCGGTGGATTGGTTCAGTGTGAACTGGAAGAGCCGACGTTTCAACCACGCCGCATCTCGCGGCGTCGGCGTGCCACGCCAGAGCAGCGGGCCATCAGCCGACAACCAGCCGGGAAGGGGGCCTGTCGCTTTATACTCCGCGCGGTCCGCGTTGAGACATTTTGATGGAGCCGCGCCCATCAGGAAGCGGGAGATTGATACCGCTTCCTGACGGGCGCGGCTCCCCGAAAATGTGTCGTTTCCGGCCGCGCGAGGTATAGACGATCCGATCGCGTGTTTGCCACAGCGGGTTGTGGTTCCGCTTCGCGGGAACCACAACCGGAGCGACGCCGCGGAGCGTCGTCGCCACAAAACCGGCAGCCCCCACGGTGGCCAGGTAATCGTCATTCTGCAACGGAAATGCAGAGAATCTTCCCTGCCACACGTGCCCGGTCGTGCCGTAATGACGATGCTGTGGTCCGAGAAAACCTAAACGCGGCCGGTGTCAGGTGCAGCGCCTGATTCGGCGGCCCTCATTGGTTGGTGAGCTTCCACTCCGCCAGTCCGTCCTGCCAGACCTTGGCGTGCAGGTAGGGCGCGACATTCTTGCCATTCGGGTTGAAATACCAGCCGACAAATTTGTCCGACATCCGAGTCGGTGGTCCGAGCAGCTCCTCTGCTTCCGCCAACGACATGCCGTCTTTCAAGGTCCGCGTCTTGATGAGAACCTCCCAGACCACTCGATTCCCGGGCAAGTGGGGCACGAGCCGTATCGCCAGCACCGCCGCATCCTGCCGCGCGGTCAGATCGTCCGGCTTCGCGGTCAGATTCTCGGCGAACGACAGCAGCGCGCGGAGATCCGCGTCCAATTGCTGCCGGCTCGGTGGCGACTCCTTGGCGGCCCCGCCTTGCTTCTTCAATGGAACCTCGCGGCTGCAGATTGTGCCGTGCCAGATCCCTTTGACACCCTCGTCTGCAACCTTTTTGTCCCAGGTTCCCAAGTACGCATAGTCGTACCGCAACGTGTACCTTCCCGCCTTGCCCGTCTCCAAGAAGTCGCGAACAGGAAGTTCCAGCGTATCGGTGACGACCTCCTTTTCCACCAGCGTGATGAACGCCGTCTTGTTCAGATCGTAATCCCATGTAGGCCCGGTGTACTTGACCCGCCCTTGCTCACTCCAGATTTTGAGTCCAGACGCTCGCGCTTCGTATTGGTCACCAAAGGGACGCAGAATCGTCACTGGCCCCTTGCGATTGTTGCGAATCGCGGCAATGACGACAATGCTGGCCTGGGTTGCTAAGCGTCCTGATTTGACACGCAGCCGCAACGATAGATCGCCGTTGTCTGAATCCACCCACTCCCCGGGCGAATCTGGAGCTTGGGGGGTGGCTTTGGATTGGCCCGATGCGGGAGTCTCGCTTCCATCCCGAAACATTGCTAGCGCCTTGTGGGCTCCGACCAGCACCAATGATAGGTTCGAGTCTTCATCTCGAGAATCAATGCGGCGCAGGATTAGGCCGGGATCGTCCTTTAGGGCGACGAGGGTCGCTTTGGTTTCAGGGCAGATCGGAAGTGTGATCATGCAGAAGGCGTTGGGATCACCGCACAAGGCACCGAACTCGTTCGGGACACGTAGCGAGACGGCGGAGATCATCTCAGGGTGCTGCTTGGCGAAGGCGCGCGCCCGCTTGAGTATCGCCTCGCGGCCCACGACGATCTCGAGCTCATTCGTGAACATCCGGCAGGAATCGTAATTCCGGTTGAGCTGAGAGGCGATCAACTTTTCGTCGCCCGACTGAGGGATCTCGACCGGGTCCAGCAAGCGGAACTGATACCACTCATCGTCCACACGCTTCCCCTGTTCTTCGATCCCGACTTCCGCGCCGGGAAACCTGTCGAGCCGGGTCGACCCGCCCACGAGCATGATCTCGACGGAGCGGTCGCGCATGTACTCAAGATAGATCGTGTTCTGCAGCGAAAGCACGAGTTCAAGGCGTTTGACTTCGTCTCCCCGAATTGTCTCGCTGACTTCGAAAACGAGCCTGTAGGGCTGACCCAATTTCTGTGTGTCCGTCAGCGGTTTCCCGTAGTCAATCTGCTTGATCTCAAGGATCTTGCCGACATAGACGACGCGGCCTACTCCCACGTATGCCTCGGCGGAGACGAACCCCCGCCCAACTTGGGCCGAAGCCACGGCCGGCACCAACGCCAGAAGCAAAGCCCGGAACAAAGTCAAAAAGTCTTGCCACACTCGCGAGTAGAACAGCGTTAATTGGTTCTCTCTTTGAAAACAAGTGTGCATGGAGAGAGACGGCGGGCTTTGTAGACCAAAGGTCGCGGACCGTTTCATGGCAGGGATCCTGGGGGCGATTTGTTGCAGGCACAATCCACTCGACGCCGCTCACGCAAGTTGGTTCCCGTGGAGCGCGCGAAATGCCGCCACCGAACGCCTAAGCTCAGCAGCGGCAGGGGCCGAGTGAGCTACGAATCCGGGAAACCCTACATGCCCCCCGCCGTCTGCGGTAGCGCCTGGTTCGGTCTTTGCGTCACTTGGCCCGCTCCGCGATGCCGAGCACTGGCGTGCTAACCGGAACTCGGATTGCGGGATGCCAGTGTTCCACAACGATCCGCTCGGCCACGGGTGTCCAACGCTCGACACGCTCATCTTCGAACGTCACCACGATCGAATCACCGCTGACGACCGCCTTCCCCTTGCTCGTGCGGAGCGGTTCAACGACGGACGCGGCTCCATCTTGGCCAATTTCGCAGGTTTGGCGAACGCCGTTGGCGAACGTCAGGCTCCACCTCCCGACCGGCAGACTCGCGGCTGGCCGTTGCCGCGAGCGCGGTGAATAGCTGATGGTCTCGCATGCTGGCAATGCTCGATTGAGCTTTTCGACGCCGGCGTTGGTGACGTAGGTACACTTGAGCAGCAAGAAGTTTAGCTTCGGCATAGCCGTGAGGAGTTCAAGACCCGCGTCGCCGACATCCGTATTATGAAATGCCAGGTATTCGAGTTTGGTCAACCCCTTCAGGTGCTCCAAGCCGGCGTCCGTGATGCGCGTGGACGAAAGATCCAGGCTCCTGAGGTCGGTCAACTTCGCCAGGTGGATCAGATCGCCGTCGGTGACGTTGCATTGGTGAAGGGACACTGTCCGCACTTTTTCCCGTCGCTCGTCGTCGTACCAGACCTTTCCTCCCAGTTTGGTGATCGCGGCAATCGCCGCCGCGTGGTCGTCCATCGCCTTGGCCGCGGGGACGAACCCGAGACTCACAACCACGAGTAAACAACTGCGGAGAATGAATCTGAACATGTGTGGACTCCTTGGGGTGCACGCGACTCGACCGAAAAACTTCGCGGAACCAGTGAATAGTTCGGCGCTGCCACTACGGCTTGCGGATGCTCTCCAACTGATCGAGGTTGGTGACCTGAATCCTGTAGACCATCGCCGTCGGAGTCGATGGTCGCTTGATTTGCTCAACCGTACCAGACACCCGCAGTATTTTTCCGCGGAAGTGTTCGGCGGGATCCTCAATTCCCAACTTGAGAAGCCGTGTCGCGATCTCTCGGGACACAGTCACCACAAGCTCCTGGCCGATTTTCGCCCCCGCAATTTTTGCCTGAATGACCTGAACATGCGAAACTTCAGGCACGAACACACTGTCAATGTTTACTGTGCGGACCTCGCCGACTTGTAGCTCCACTGTGGCCTTGCCTTCGAACTTGGTCTCGAGGATCATCTCAGGCGTGAGCGGTTGCTCTCTCTTTTCATCGGCGGCGCACGCCAGAGACAAACAAACGACGGCCACAACTGAGTTGGCCAACAGTCTCGCATTAACGGCACGACGTGAAGCGGAGAACATCGTGATTCCCTTCGAGTGAGTTCTGAAACGTGAGGAACGCTTTGAATTCTACCACATGGCCTCTGAATACGGTGTAATCAACGTGTAACTCCCCTCTTTGTCGCCGAACCAGGCTCTATGCAGACCTGTGTAACATCGGTCCCGGGCCGCATATCGTGAAATTGGCCAAGGGACTGGGGCGGCCACAACGTTCAGTGAATTCTGGGTTTCTGGTGGTTTTTTCGGGTTTTCCAGAGGGAGGGCTCCACAGATTCCGTTGAGTGGCGGTTGCCTGATTCGTATCAGGCCAGTGCTTATTCGCTCAGGACGCCGAATCGCGTCCACGTCGCGGCTGGCCAGTACCTGTACTGCACGTCGCCGAGCACGTCGCCAATGGCCACGAAGCCTATCGTACGACTGTCGCGCGAGTTGTTCCGGTTGTCGCCCAGCACGAAGCACGCCCCTTCCGGCACCGTTGCCTGGGGGTAGTCCGGCAACGGCTTCGTGTCGGCGGTGAAGAGAATCCGATAGCGGCGACTGGAATTGGTCTCCTCGAAAACTTCGCCCTTGATCTCTTGCGCCGCGGCACCGAGGCTCGCCCGCGGCACCGGCTCGCGCGGCAACTTCTGCCCGTTGACGAACACCTCGTTGTCTTTCACCTCGACTGTGTCCCCGGGCAGCGCGATGACACGCTTGACCCAGTTCAGCCCCGGCTCCGACGGCACGCGAAACACCATCTCGTCGCCGCGGCGCACGGATCGCCTTTGGTAAGTCGTCTTGTTCACCAGAATCCGATCACCGGGGAGCAACGTCGGCACCTCGCTGGCCGTCGGAATCGCAAAGGCCTCGAAGACACTGCTGCGGATGAAGTACAGCCCGCCGCCTGCGTACGTTAGCCCCACCAGGACGAACAGGGCGTAGACCAGCGGATAGTTGTAGTCCATCGGCTGGAAGAGATCACGGCCGCGGCGGGCCAGGCGGAACGCGTCCACGACTGCGTACACGTAGACGCCCAGCACCGCCAGCAGCGCAAAGATCAGGCCGACCAGGACAATGGTCGCCGGTGGCACCAGGGCGGCCACCACGATCGCCGGCACGAACAGCAGCGAGCCGAGGAACATCACCAGGCCGCGGACGATACGGCCGCAGTAAATCTGGCCGAGTCCGGTGGCGGCGAGCGATAGCATCACGGCGATCAGCGAACTGCGGGCGGAAGCGTTCGAGGTGCTCAAGAGAAATCCTCCTCATTACGGAGTTCACGAGACGAAAAAGACGGCAACAACGGCCGCCATGCGATACAGGCAGGCGACGCACGCCAAGACGCAGGCGGCGACGCGCACGGTGGGCGACGACATCGGCAAGACCCGGGTGCCCTTCGAAGACGGGAGTGGCTCGCGGCGGACAGCGTCCATGACGCGGTCGGCGAAGTCAGCAGGCGCTTCAGCGTGAGCCCGTGGCATCCACAGATTGTCAAATTCGTCGTTCATGATTGCGGCTCGGTGGCGTTGCGGAGGAGACAACGAAGTTTCTCACGGGCCCTGGCGATTCGCGACTTGACGGTGCCCACGCCGACGCCCTCGATCCGACCGACCTCCTCGTAGGAAAGGCCTTGCAGATGCGCGAGCACGAAGGCGGAACGCTGCTCGAACGGCAGGGCATCCAGGGCCGCGTCGAGCTGGCGGAATATTTCCGCTTCCGAAGCCGCCCGCTCGGGCGACCGTAGATCGACGATGTCCGGCAGTTCGGCACCTGTGACCGGCCGCCGGCGGGCGAGTTCGTTGTAGCAGCGATTGCGGGCGATGGTGAACAGCCAGGTGGGGAACGCCGACCGCTTTGGGTCGAACGATTCCAGGTTGCGGAACACGGCCAGGAACACCTCCTGGGCGACTCCCTCGTGGTCGGTGTCGGGCGACGTCAGGTTGCGGACCAGTGTCAACAGCGGGCGCTGGTAACGTTCCACGAGGCGGCGGAACGACTCGACGTCGTTCGCCAACACCCTCCGGATCGCATCAAGGTCATCGTCCATGGCACCGTGTCTTGTCTCACTGAATTACCGCTGAGAGGTTATACAGCCGGGCCAGAAAAAAGTTCCCCCGGCCACGAGGGGACCCGAAGTATCCACCAGTGCTTAACGACACGGTACTGGGAGGATACCGGCGCGTTGATCACATCGACCGACGCATCGGGACACAAAAGGGGGACATAGTGAGTTTCAAGACTTCTTCGGTCTTCCTGGCGGTGGCAAACAGGATTCCAGGCCCAAAGCCTGGGCGGCAGGACGCGTTCCGTCGTTGTTGCCGAACGGGCGACCACGCCGCACCGACTGACGCAATCGCTGCAAGTAGCCGCTCGAGAGCGGTTCGTTGACACGCTCCCACCACGCCGCATCACGCGGCCTCGGCGTGTTACGCCAGAGCAGCCGGTCATCAGCCGACAACCAGCCGGGCAGGCTCGACCATTTCCAATGCTCGGGAAACCCGATGCTGGGCGTCGTTCATCGCCGCCACAAAGGCGTCGAAGTCCGCCAGCTTATGAAACACCGTCGCGCGGCGGTTCCCGCGATTCAAAGCGTGATAGATCATCCCGCCAACAGCGGCTCGAGCGGTCCGTGGCATCCTCGCAGGGTGGCCGACACGAATCTCCGAGCCAAGAACTCGCTATGTCCCCCTTTTTGCCCTTTGGAGTCAGCACGCAGATGCTTGAGGGTTGCGCACTGCGATTCGACAACTCGCAGGAATCGCGGCGAAGAGGCGAAGCCCGGGGTGGGTCAGGCGCGCCGAACGGCGACCAACCAGGCACCGCGATGTCTTCTGGCAACATGCGCCGCGTCGCGTGTACTGCTTCAGCCTCGGTACGGTCGACAGTCTCTGCCAAAAGTCAGCCGCATTGCACATTCGACTCCCGCCGGGCTTGCCTCTTCGCCGCCACGAAACGTAAACAATTCTCGCCCCGCGCTCAGACACCACTCGTTCGGTGTCCGCGACGGCCCACCAGGTTCGGAATTTTGCTTCCAGAAGAGCTATCGGCGAGCGGCATGAGCGCTGCGATGTGCTCCGATATGTGACTGGACGACGGCTGAGGTTGCGCTCCGACGGGCGGTCGGAACATTGTTCGCGGCTGAATCTGGCACTTCTGAACAGTGGCCCGCCGAATTCTAGCCCAGATTTCTACTTGGAATATATCCAGGTGTTCACAGGCAGTGAGGCGATTTTCGGCGGTTCTCGTTTTTGCACAACGAGAGGTCAAGGAACAAACCGCTGCGGCGTTCGAAACGGCAGTTGATTTTCGATCCCGAATCGCGGCTAAACCTGCGCTCCGATCAGAAGGATTCGGGCGTCGTTGTCGCGGAAATTCACAGGGGCACTGCGTCCGGTAGGGCCGCTGCGCGCGGGTCCGCCTCAACAGCGGCGGCGCAAGGACTTCATCGAGCGCTCGTGTGCGGCGGGCGATCCGAATTTCGATCCAGAGCGCGCCCACATCTTCTCGACGGCTTCGGAGACGTCCGGCGTCTTGCAGGCGGTGTCGCCGTGGTCGACGGTCACTTCGCCGATGCTCTTCGCTGCCGCAAGCACGGCCTTCCGCATCGCGAAACTCCGGCCGCCGATCGTGATCAGCGCCCGGTTCATGTCGTTCTTCACTTCATTCGGCACGGAGTGGATCGACTTCTCGATCACTTCGACTCCGCGGAGTAGTTGGTCCTCCGGGAAAGACTCGTCGAGGTCGGAAAGGCGGCCAAGCAGCGTCCACCCCGACGCGCGCAGCCGCTCGTTCGACGAGCTCAGCCATTCGCGCACCTTGTTGCGCGCGTGCGGGCCTTCGGCGGCGAGTGTCGCGACGTAGAGGCTGCACATGCGCATTGGATTCTCGATCGCCCAGCGGTCGAGTTCGTCGGGCGTCATCGCGAGCGGATCGGCAATCTTCATCGCAAGATTCCGCGCGTCGACGTTGCCGGTCGCCCACAACTCTCGCGCGAGTTCGTGATCGACGTCGATCCACTTCATCAACTTGAAGAGTTCGCCGAAGAGGACGCCGAACATCGGCCCCTTCGCGCCGTGCCGCGCCCACGTCTTACGGGTCTGCTCCGTGCCGAGCTTTTCGAGGATGGCCATGACTTCCGAGAGCGACCTGTGCGCTGCCGGGGCTTTCGCTGCGGAGGACTTCGCGACCGACGTCTTCGCGGCGGGCGCGGGCTTCGGCGCTGCGGCCTTCGACGCGGACGTCTTCGCAGCTGCCGGCTTCGTAGCCTTGGCGGACTTCGCAACGGGCCGTGCGGCCGCCTGCTTCACGAGCTTCTTCATGGTCTTTTTCGTGGGCATGTGGTTGTCCCTTATCTATCCGGCCCGGATTCTGGACTCTCGCGGCACATTCGACCTTGGCTAGGATACACGTGGTCCGCCTCGAACGGAACTGAGATGTAAGTCGGGGGCCAGATTTTGTTTTTTCGACAAGCCGCCACGTTTCCAGGATCACGAAACTGCGGTGGTGGGCGCGTGTTGAGCGACAGTTAGTTCTCCCTGCGAGCGACAATTCGAACTCCAGTCGGCAGGGCGGGTCGTGTCGTCGGGAGGGTGAGACGGGACAGATTCGATTGCAGCGACAATTCGATTTCCCGGGATTCAAGAGTTTTGGCAAGTAAACCTTCGTCGATGCCGTTGCTGAGAAGGTATTGATCTTGGCGGATGGGGGGGAAGGGGTACAACCGGCGTCATCATGGACGGTGCCGTTCTGGAATGGACTCCCGACTGCGCAGGGAAGAGTTTCCGGAGCTCGGACAGCAGTTGTTACACGAGTTGCGGCAGGAGACCGTCGAACTGCGACGGGAGTTGGCGGATGTCCGTCGCGAGAACTTGGAACTGCGGCAGCAGGTGCGGTATTGGAAGGCGATGCACGCCCGTGCGGCGGAGTGCATCAAGGTACTTGATTCGGAGGTCGATCAGCTCTGTGGTGAGAATCGTAAATTGCAGGCGCGGCTCTTCCGGGAGAAGAACGAGCAGAACGCCGCGCGGGACCGCTCGAATCAGTTGGAGGGGGATGTTTCAAGACCTCTTCGGTCTTCCGTGCGGTCGCAAACAGGATTCCAGGCCCAAAGTCTGGGCGGTAGGACGCGTCCAGTCGTCGTTGCCGAACGGCCGACCACGCCGCACCGAACGACGCAATCACGGCAAGTCGCCGCTCAAGAGCGGTTCGTTGACACGCTTCCACCACACCGCACCACGCGGCGCCGGTGTGCCACACCAGAGCAGCCGGTCATCAGCGGACAACCAGCCGGGCAGGCTCGACCATTTCCAATGCTCGGGAAACCCGCCGCTGGGCGTCGTTCATCGTCGCCACAAAGGAGTCGAAGTCCGCCGGCTTATGGAACACCGTCTCGCGGCGGTTCCCGCGATTCAAAGCGTGATAGATCATGCCGCCAACAGCGACTCGAGCAGTCCGTGGCATCCGCGTGTGGTGGCCGACGCGATTCTCTAAATCAGGAACGCGCTATGTCCCGCTTTGTTGGCGCGGTTAGATTTCAGGGATTTCCCAGACCTGACGCCGCAGTGGTTCCGCGTCCGTACCGGTGAGCGATTCGCCGCACCGTCAACACGCCTCAGGGATCAGGGGGACCACTTCGCTATATTATTCGACGGGGTTCAACGACCGCTGGTGTTTCGCGTGCCCCGGCTGACCGACACGCTTCTTGCCGCTTTATTCTCTTTTAGGCGCCGGCTTTGCATGGGGATGCTCGGTGCTCGACCGCAGCGACGAATTGCGAGGGGGCTTCCTGGCCGCCGCCAATTCCGCTTTTGTCGACGCCAGTTCGGCTTCCAGTTTGGCAATCCGCTGTTCGAACTGGCCGATCACCGCTTGCCACAAAGCCCGAAACTCGGGCGGCGAGGCGGCGATCTGTTCGGGAGTGATCGGAGGTTGCGACAGAGACATGGCGGTAATATCGCGGATTCTTCCGGTTGCGGGAAAACCCGTTTGCCGCTCTGTTCATCCCGACTCGTGAACCGTGACAGCGGCGCGGATCGGAGAGCGATTCAACGTAGGATCCGATCGACTCGACATTGACCAGGTGTTCCGACATGACAACCTCCGTGCCTGAGGTCGCCCCCGTGCCACCGGGTGGCAAACCCGGACGAGCAACCTCGCGCCAGTGTGTACCAACTCTCCGGAATTCGCGCCAGCCTGCCTGTATCGCCCGCTCCGGATTTCGATTCTTTTCAGATTGCTGTAATAACTTTGCCCCGGCAGTCGTGAATACTGCAGTATGACAAGTTCAGGAGTTCAGTTGCCGTGAAGCCACACGATTGGGAAGAACTCTGCCGAGTGCACGGTCCTCTGGTTTGGAGCACGGTTTACCGCGTGCTGAGTTCGCGCGAGGATGCTCTCGACTGCTACCAAGAGGTCTTTCTCGACGCCTTTCGGCGGTCTGCTGATCGGACGGTCGAGGATTGGCCTTCTCTCTTGCGTTGGCTCAGCGTGCGACGTGCGATCGATGCTCTGCGCAGGCGGAGTCGTCAAACCGCACTGGTGCAATCCGACAGTGAATCCCTGGTGGCGATTGCCGCCGCCGCGCAGTCGCCCGGTAAAGTCGAACTCCAGGAACTTATGGAGTGTCTCACCTCGGAATTGGCCAAACTGCCTGCTCGCCAGGCCGAAGCCTTCTGGCTGCGGTCAGTCGAGCAAATGTCGTACGCCGAGATAGCCACCCAGATGCAGACCGACTCGAACGAGGTCGGTGTGCTGATCCATCGAGCCCGGCAATCCCTCCGCCCCGCGTTCAAGGCCTTTGATACCTGTCCCCAGGAGCAGTCATGACTACGAAACTCTCATCCAGATCCGACGACCGATTGGACGAAGCTGTGGCCGGGATTCGCGCCAGGATCATTCCCGACTTCCCGAATCCTGCCGTACCGTTTCCCCATGATCTGCCCCAGTCTTCGACGCTGAGAATCGGACGTGCGTCCGCCTCTCGCCGTCGCTGGATGGCGACTATTGGGGGACTGTCTCTCACAGCGGTTGTGCTCACGGCGGTTGCGTTGTTTCTTCAGCCGCAGGCCAGTCTGGCGGATGTGGCCAAAGCGGTACTCAAACAACCCTGGGTCCACCTCCGCACCACGATCGATGACAAGCCGGTTCACGAGGGGTGGCTTTCGATCGAACAAAAGATCGAGGCATTTCGGGGCGAGGACATGATCCGGTTCAACGACTTCCAGCAGGAGGTCTATCACTCGTACGCCCCCCAGGAGCAGGTGCTCTATCGAGGCCCACTGGTCGGATACGTTCAGTCCGGAAAATGGGGAGCGATTTCCGAATCTCTTCGGGTACTCCTGCAAAGTGGTTCTCCGCCTGAAAAACCTCTGGAGCATCTGAAGATGTTTGCCCCTATGCAGGGCCAAATGAAAATTCTCAGCCAGCGCGTCTCGAAGGCCACCGATCAGGGACGAGACTGGCTCGAGTACAGCGTCACGGTACAGCCCACCGACAAGGCACCCGCCCAGGCTAAGGATCAGCAACTGACGGGTCCATTGACCATGTGGTACCGAGTCGATATCGCAACTCAATTGCCCCACTTGTGCCGGGTCGAAGCGACTGTGAATGGCAGGCTCGCGGTCAAGGAAACGCGATTCCAATACCCCGAACGTGGTCCCACGGACATCTTTGAACTGGGAGTTCCGAAGGATGCGAAGCTGGTCGATCGCCTCCCCTCCGGTGAACTGAAGCGAGTCCTTGCGACGATACAATCGGGCCGGGTCCAGATGGACAACTATCGAGCGGTGATTGTCGAACAGCGAGATCCCATCGGAGAATTGATTTGGTGGAATTCTGCTCCTGATTCCATTCTCTACCGCAAGGGGAATCGATTCCGCAGAGATCTTCCAAACGGAGTTCTGACCCAGGAGACCCCGAAACCCGCAGACGATGTCGATCTGCGGAAGTGGTGGATCGACCGAGCATCGAAGTTTCAA
Organism: Planctomicrobium piriforme; assembly: GCA_945860955.1. Taxonomy (GTDB): domain Bacteria; phylum Planctomycetota; class Planctomycetia; order Planctomycetales; family Planctomycetaceae; genus UBA10511. Next base: position 2,517 of record CAMATH010000047.1, on the reverse strand, counting down.
TTCGGCCCTGTATCGATGCATGTCGGCTCCCGGATGTACACGTTCGATTTCCAAAAAGTCCCGGATGCCAAAGGAATCAAACGCCGCGAAATTTCGGGTGTGAAATCGTACGATTACAATCTGAAGCCCGAAGAGATGTTCCCGGACTTTGCCACGCGTCCTGAGTTTGTCTGCCGACCCCCCATGGGAATTGGCAATCCGAATCGTCAAGTCTCACTGGATACTGAAGCTGCGGAAGGGCCAGCGGGCTGCATTCTCCTCAAAGTGAACGAAGAGAAGTACTGGCTCGATCCTCGGAAGGACTACATCGTGATGCAGTGGGGTGTCGGAGACACGAGTTATCAAATCGAAGAAACCGCCCGCTCGCCTCAAGGAGTCTGGTATGGCACCAGGGTCCGTCGAAAAGACGCCATCCGCGAAAAAGTGAGTGGAAAGACATACGACCAGATCGTTCACATCTACGTCGACTTCGAAGCGGAACTGTCGGACTCGCTCTTCGAGTCGAATACGCCGGATCTGTCAAAATGATTCTGTGCCCATCGCGGCGCGCTTTCAGGAACTCGAAGACCAGCACGGAGTATCGCTCGCGTTCGTCGACAACCAGGGCAGAAAAGGGGGACATAGTGAGTTTCAAGACTTCTTTGGTCTTCCTGGCGGTCTCAAACAGGACTCCAGGCCCAAAGCCTGGGCGGGATGTCGCGTCCAGTCGTCGTTGCCGAACGGCCGACCACGCCGCACCGAATGACGCAATCGCTGCATGTCGCCACTCGAGAGCGGCTCGTTGACACGCTCCAACCACGCCGCATCACGCGGCGCCGGCGTGCCACGCCAGAGCCGGTCATCAGCGGACAACCAGCCGGGCAGCCTCGACCATTTCCAATGCTCGGGAAACCCGACGTTGGGCGTCGTTCATCGCCGCCACAAAGGCGTCGAAGTCCGCCGGCTTGTGGAACACCGTCTCGCGGCGGTTCCCGCGATTCAAAGCGTGATAGATCATGCCGTCAACAGCGGCTCGAGCGGGCCGTGGTATCCTCCGCATGGTGGCCCCCGCGAGTCTCCAAGTCAAGAACGCGCTATTTCCCAGTTTCAGCCTCTGACGGATTTGGCGGTTGGCATTCCAGCACGACTTCGAGAATTGTGTTCCCGGCAATAACGATCCACCGTGGTCTAGTTTGCGCGATCGAACGGACAAACACAAACCGCGGCGTGAATCCCCGAATGGGCGGCTTTGTTCAAGGGTTCCTTCGAACACGGGGTGGAATTTCCGAACTCGAGCGGCAAACGAAGAAGATCGGCTCGCCCAGTCCCGCTTCTCAACCGCGACTTCCAATCGGCACGTTACGGGCCGCCACCGGCCAGCGGCGCCTTGCGCTCGAGAATCTGGGGAGTGAGGCGCACCATCTCGGCGTTGAGAGTGATGAAGTCCTTCCACTCCGCCGGCACGTTGTCTTCGTGGAAGATCGCTTCGACCGGGCACTCGGGCAGACAGGCTTCACAGTCGATGCAAAGATCGGGGTCGATGTACAGCATTTCTTCTCCTTCGTGAAAGCAGTCGCATGGGCACACGACGACGCAATCGGTGTATTTGCATCCGAAACAGGGGGCAGTGACGACGAACGCCATGGTCAACTCCTTTGCGAAATCGTGAAATCGAGTCAGGCGGCCCGATCTGCGTCGGCATGACGGCAACCGCGTTCAACCAGTGCATCCGAATCTGGTACATTTTCCGGACACGATTTCCGCCGATTCGGTCGGAATTCCCCGGATTCACGGCAAACTGGTCCCAGACTTCGACATCGACCCCCAAAAAATGGACGAGAATTCGTCACAGAACGTGCTCGGCCAGTACCTCGCAGGCGACGACCGCGCCGCCGTCCGAATCCATGACCGATACGTCGCCCGACTGCTGGCATTGGCCCGCACCCATCTCACTCCGCGTTTGGCCGCCCGGTTCGATCCCGAAGATGTCGTGCAGTCGGCGTACCGGAGTTTCTTCGTGCGGGCTCGCGACGGAAAATTCGAACTGGCCCGCGCCGGCGATTTGTGGCGCCTTCTGGCTCAGATTGCGCTGAACAAACTCCGCTCACAGGTCGAATGGCATTCGGCTCAGCAACGCGATCCTCGACGTGAACAAGCGGTCGAGAGCGACTCTCCCATGCTCGCCAGGGAGGAACCGACCCCCGCCGAGGTGCTGGAGTCGATTGAAACCCTGGAAAGGTTGATGCGCGGCCTCTCGGCACAAGAGCGCGTTGTCCTCGAACGACGCCTCCAGGGAGAATCGAACGAAGTGATCGCCAAGGCGATTGGTCGAACCGAACGGACCGTGCGGCGGATTCTCGAACGGATCGCCGCGCGGATTGCGGCCCAACTCTCCCAACCGAATTTGTCCGCGGCGGCCCGCGCTCGCTCGAAACTCGCGAATTCAGAAATCGAATCCATCGCGAACGGGGACCTGGTCTCTTGGCGAGATTTTGTGTTGGAACAGCACCTGGGAACGGGTGGGATGGGGCGGGTCTA
>CAMATH010000046.1 GCA_945860955.1 Planctomicrobium piriforme | reverse complement strand
CCGCGATCGACAACCGGGCCTCAGACATCGCACGTCCTCCATGAAGATGTTTTGCAACACAACTACGGAGAACTGTGATAGCGAATCCCGGCAAAAAGCGCGAGCTACCCAAGTTGCCTATCTGCCCGAGAGTGCGCGCTGGCCGTGGGGACAGGATGAAGAGGATAAAAAGGATGTTTGCCATCCCGTCTCCAAGACCTGACAACCTCAGCGAGATCGTGCGACGTAACGGAATTGCGCCCGGAAAAAGTACTTGTATCATCGCCTCGTCATCGGTCTGGCCCCTCCCTTCGTTTCCGTGACCTTCCGTGCGCTTCCGTGGCTTTTTTTGCTCTGTCTGGGTACGTTCGCAATCACCAATCGCCTGCGGGTGCGGGAATCCCCGGCACAACCTCCACGAGTCTTGTGTCTGGATTCGCCAGTGGGGGAGGGGGCGTCAGACTCCGTTCAGAGACCCGTCCCATGAATGAAAACGCTCCGCACGGATCGGTCCCCTCGGTCGACCCGGTGTCCCCCTCTCCCTCAACGACTCCCGAGCAGGACGACACACGGCCGACTGTGGCGCAACCGATATTGCCGGTCGATGTCGACACCGCCACCTTTATTCCCCCGGCGACGGACGCAACCGATCCCGCCGACACCATCGAGGCGACGCGTTCTGGCACGAATCCCGCGGACGAAGTGTCGATACCCGGTTACGAGGTTCGCGGCGTTCTGGGTCGGGGAGGAATGGGGGTCGTCTATCAGGCCCGGCACGTCGCGCTCAAACGGGATGTCGCACTGAAAATGATGCTCGCGGGCCGACACGCCGGCCCAGTGGAACTGGCGCGGTTCCGGATCGAAGCGGAAGCGATCGCCCGGTTGCAGCACCCCAACATTGTGCAGATTCATGAAGTGGGTGAGGCCGACGGTCATCCTTATTGCGCGCTGGAATTTGTCTCTGGCCAAAGCCTCGACCGCAAACTGAAACCACAACCGCTGGCTCCCCGAGAGGCGGCGGAGTTGATCGAAACGCTGGCCCGCGCGATGCAGTTCGCGCACAGCCGCAACGTTGTTCACCGTGATCTCAAGCCCGCCAACATCCTGCTGACCGTCGACGGCAACCCGAAAATCACCGACTTCGGTCTGGCCCGCCAGTTGGATCACGACAGTGGCGCGACCCAGGCCGACGCCGTGATGGGAACCCCGTCGTACATGGCACCCGAACAGGCGTCGGGAAACACACATGCGGCGGGGCCGGCGGCCGACGTGTACGCTCTGGGTGCGATCTTCTACGAATGCCTCACTGGTCGCCCTCCATTCAAAGGTACGACAATCCTCGAGACCCTCGATCAGGTTCGACACCAGGAACCGGTGAATCCGTCGCACCTGCGGTCCAGCGTTCCGCTCGATCTGGAGACCGTTTGCCTCAAGTGTTTGCGCAAAGAGCCTGAGAACCGCTATGCGTCGGCCGCCGAACTCGCCGATGACCTGCGACGATTTCTGCGTGGCGAGCCGGTGGAGGCGCGACCGGTCGGTTCACTCGAACGGAGTTGGCGGTGGTGTCAGCGAAATCCGCTGATCGCCACCCTGTGGGCCGGCGTGGCGTTGTCCCTGCTTCTGGGAATTGTCGGATCGAGCTATTTCGCATGGCAAGAAGGTCGGCGGGCGCTATCGGAACGTATCGCCCGTATCAATGAACAAGACCAGCGTCGTGAAGCGGACCACCAGCGCGGACTCGCGGATGTGGCGGCGGAATCCGCCAGGAAAGCGGCGACTGCCGCCAAAAATGCCGCCGAACTCGCCGAGGAACAACGTGCCGAGGCGGTCATCGCCCGAAATGACGCCGACCACCAGCGGTCGGTCGCCGAAGCCCGATTCACCGCCGCCACTCTGTCTTTGGCTCAGTCCGCCTGGGAGTCGCATGACGCCCCTCTTTATCGGCAACAACTCGAACGCCTGGTACCAGGGGAAGTGATTCCCGGCGATCGGCGTGGTTTCGAGTGGCACTACCTGAGGCAACTGGATGATCAGTCGCTAGCGACGCTACACGGCCACACCTCCCCCGTGGTGTGCCTGATTCCACGCGACGGCGGGGATCTGCTGAGTGTCGATCAAGGTGGCATCGCGAGAATCTGGCCTGGCGGCCACGCCGCGAATTCGCGGATCGCCTGGAAGAATCCTGACCCCATCAGCCGGTGTCTAGCTGCCCGGGGGGGAAATCGGCTCGTCGTGGTTTCAAACGTGCTTGAGAAAGCGAATGACCGGTATGTCACCCGCGGCAAGATTCGCGTTGTCGATGCCGAGGAGGGTGACCCGGTCTTCTCGACGGAATTGGGAGAGGCGGCGGTCGGTGCGGTGGCGATTTCCGAAGACGGTGAATGGCTGGCGCTGACTGCGACCGATTCCGAGCCCAAGCCCGACGTGCCGGCGCGAATTCGAATTTGGCACATCGCTGCCGGCGAGACGTTTAGCAGTGCGCCTGACGCGCCGCGGGTGCCGGTTGAAAACAGTGCGGAACAAACATCCAAAGATCCTCTCGCGTCGCGCGATGCCAACACCGTGGGATCGGAAGAGGCACTTGCGATCTCTCTCGCCGCAGGAATGTCTCCCTCCGCGTTGGCGTTCACCGCGGATGGTGAATCTCTGATGATCGCCGAACAGTCCGCACTCTCCCCGTTCGGTGGCCCTGCCACGAATCCACGACTCTTCGCCTGGAATCTCGCCGAGCGAAAGGAGCAGTGGTCGCAGGCGACAACCGGTTCGCTGGCGTCTTTGTATCTCAGCCCCGACGGGTCAACGATTGTCGCCGCGCAATCGTCTGGTGAGATTCAGATGTTTGCGCGAAGTTCGGGAGTACTTCTGCGGGAGCTTTTGGGACATCAGGCGCAAGTGATGGATCTGGCATACTCCGCCGACGGAGGGCAGATCGCATCGGTCAGTGCGGACAACACCGTCCGCATCTGGGAAGCAGTCAGCGGACGTCCATTGGGGGTACTCATGGGACATCGCGACCTGCCGTTGGCGATCGCGTTTGAACGATTGGACGGTTCGCCCACTCTCGTGTCGGCGGGGAATGAGCGCGTGATCAAACGGTGGCCCCGCAACCGAGCCGGGCGCACGTTCCGTGCGCTGGAGGGGGCGGGAGAGGGGGTTCGCGCGATCGCCCTCTCGACCGAGGGATCCCTGTTAGCCGCGGTGGCGAGTGACGGCCGGGTCCGACTTTGGGACTTGAGTCTCCCCGGGAACTCGCCGATCCAGGTTCTGGAGGGCCACGCCCTACCCGTGACGGCGATCGCGACCAGTCCGGACGGGCGACTTTTGGCGTCCGCAGAGGGGCAGCCACTTCAGCCCAGCAAGGTGATCGTGCGGGATTTGCCCTCGGGTGAAACGCGCTACGAATTGGCCGGCTTCACGACGACCGTTCGGGCGCTGGCGTTCTCTCCGGATGGATCGGTGCTGGTGACCGGAGATGGCAACGCCCCCACATTCGGCGAAGTGATCTACTGGAATGCCGAGACCGGCCGACGATTGCGGATCGTCCCGGGAGAGATCAACGAGATTCATGCGCTGTCCTTCTCGCCCGACGGCCGGCAACTTGCGATCAGCGGGGGCTGGGGAGATCAAATGGGACGGTTGCGGTTGTGGAATTCCGAGACGGCAGAGGTGCTGCAAGACTTACGTGGATTCGGGCAGCAGGTCAATCGGGTGGTGTTCACACCCGATTCGCAACAAATTGCCGCCACGAGTGGACTGTACTTGGGAGGAGGCGAAATCAAGTTCTGGCGAACAGCCGATGGATCGGAACGTGCGACGCTTCTCGCACATCAAGGACCAATCCATGCGCTGGCGATCTCGCCTGACGGCGAACGTCTGGTCTCAGCGGGAAGTGACCAGACGATCAGAATCTGGGATGTGAAAGAGGCAGAACTGTTGCTGGCATTACGGGGTCACAAAAAACCGATCTTCGCCGCCCGGTTTTCGGCCGACGGCACAAGACTTGTGACGGCGGCAGATCAGGAGTTCCTGGGGGGACCATCAGAACTCTTCGTGTGGGACGCCTCACCAACACCTGAGCGTTTGACATTGCGACCGGATTTCGGATCGCAATTCAAAACAGTCGACTCGAATCTCCGTGGTCCCGCGGACATCTATGCGCTGCAGTCCAACAACGTTCTCCGCTCGTGGGACCCGAAAACGGGCGTTTCTCAATTCAAATGGTCGATTCCGGGTGAGCTGACGCAGGCGTTCGCAGTCGCCCCCGATGGTTCGCAGGTTGTCACCGTCGGCGTCGGTGGAATGAGCTGGTTCGACCCACGAACGCGCCAGGAGATTGAACGGGTTTCGTTCGGGGCGACCGAAGTCTCAACCGCCGTTCGGTTCTCACCCGATGGAAACTCCGTCGCGATCGCTGTGGGTGAGCTATTCCAGAAAATTCGGCTAATCATTTATGACACTCAGACCAGGAAGACGAAAGCGACAATTGCCACGGATTTCCTGTTTCTCGCGCAACTGAGCTGGTCGCCCGACGGACAGACACTGGCGGTCGTGGGTGGTTCCGACTTCAGCAATGCCTCTGGCAGACTCCTCCTCTTCAACCCGCAGGATGGTCATCTCCAACGGGAATTGAAGTCGCCGTATTCGCAGATCACTGAACTCGCTTTCTCGCCCAACAGCGAATCGATCGCTGTTTCCGAGACGGGACAGTTGTTTGGGCTGGTGCCATCGCGACAAAGCGTCACGGTGCTGCGGATCGAAACCGGCGACGTGGTGGCGAAGTGTGACGGTCCCTCGCAAGGATTGGTCAGGATCGCATTCTCGGCGGACGGCCAATCCGTGATCACGGTGGGGACTTCCGAGGGAGTGATGTCCTGGAAAGCGACAACCGGTGAACTGGAACGGACGACCGACATCGCGGTGTCAAGAATTCAGGATGCGATACTTTTTGAGGACTCCAATTCGCTAGCCGTCAAAACCCCCGATGGGTCCATGGAATTCTGGGATCTGGCGACGGCGCGGCCCCGGAACCGAGCGCAGAATTGGCCCCGCGATCTCCCCAAAGCGCGTGCGGAAACCTCGGGGGAACTGCTGGCCGCACGTGTAGCGCGGCTTCCCGCTCCTCCTCCGTCGCAGAACAGCGTCGCGGATGCGATGCGGCAGGCCTCAATCGCATTTCGGCGGACCGAAGCCAGCAAACGGATGAAGGAGATCGCGCTGGCGTTTCACAATTACGCTCAGGTGTATCAGGGCATACCCCAGGTTGCGATCACATCGAACGAGGGACGTCCGCTGCTGTCGTGGCGGGTCGCGCTGTTGCCGTTTCTGGGTGAGAGGGAGCTATATCAGCAGTTTCATCTCGATGAACCGTGGGACAGCCCGCACAACAAACCGTTGCTGTCCGAGATTCCCAAGGCGTATGCCCCTGTCGCAATCGGTCCGGCGGAAGCCGGCCCGCGTCGCGTGGGTGGAGACGTCGCGGATGTCGAATCGCCCGTGTCGGGGCTGACTCACATTCGAGTCGTTACCGGCAAGCAGACGATGTTTCCTCAAGGCCGAAAGGAAGCTCCCCTGACATTGACGCCGAAAGATGTTCCCAACGGAGTGAATGAGACACTCCTCTTCCTCGAAAACGCGGCGGCGATCGAATGGACCCGGCCGGAGGAACTCGCCTGGGACGACACACCTGGCAAGGAGTCGCCCGACTGGAAAGGATCGATCGACTCTCGCGGCTTTTTCGGCGCGTTTGTGAATGGCTCCGTGCGCTTCGTGTCGTTCGATGAATTCACGCCACCGCAGATTCGCCGGATGATCCGCCGAGAGTGAAACGGGGACCGGTTCGCGTTGGAATCGACATTCGCCGTGATGGCTGCGGCAGCGTCGTTGTGTGAAACGCGGCGAAGAGGCGAAGCCCCAGCGGGAGTCAATCCCGCGTAAGCTGTATCGCCTTTGGCGGAATTGCCGAATTCGCCCCCATGGATTCGTTCAATCGCTGTGCAAATCGCATCTTGAGAATCGGAATTCTCCCAATACACCGATAATTCCAGAGACGCCAGGATGGCGCGGCCGGACACAGGCGGCTGACGACATACGCTCGATTGTTGGCGTGCTTGTAGCCCAGATTCAATTCTGTGGGGAGAGAGCAGGATGCTCAAGACAATCGTCAAACGTACATTGCTGGCAGCCCTTCTGGTCGGTTGTTCACAATCGGCGATGGCACAAATCAATGCCGACGTGGCAACTGCCGACGACGTGAGCGAAATCGCGTCGGAACTCCCTCCAGATCCCAATGCGTCTGGACTGATGTCAGCGGGTGTGTCCGCTCCCGTGGTCGATGACTGGAATCTTTGGACCAGCCCGACGTTGACCGGGGACTGGTTCGGGCTGCGATCGAGTCTGCAAGATTCGGGGATCCGGTTCGCTGGCCGGGAGACCCAGTTTGGGTTTGGTGTTGATGGCGGGATCCAGCGCCAGACAGTTCCGGCTTTGGGATACGGCGACACATTCAAATACACCGGCCGGGGCGAGTATGACCTCATCTTCTCGCTCGAAAAGTTCGGCGGACTTCCCCAAGGGGCTTTGCTGGTTCGTGCCGAGCATTGGTACGGTCAGTACGGCAACGTCAGTTTGAATACCGGCGCGTTCCCCCCGGCGGTGTTCGCGGCTGCACTTCCGCCGGTCCCGAACGATCCGGGTTCTCTGTTCCTCACGAATTTTCTCTTCACGCAACCTCTGTCGGAAAAACTGGTGGTGTTCGCGGGGAAGAGCGACGTTCTGGGGGCCGCCGACCAGGACATCTTCTCGGGAGGCGATGGAACCGATCAGTTTGTGAATCAGGCGTTTGTCGCCAATCCGGCGTTCTTACTGGGGTTGCCCTACACGTCGTTCACTGCGGGTGCCGTGCTGCCCCAGGAATGGGGTTCGATCGTCGGTTACGTTCGCGATCCCCAGGACCGGACGCGCGACGTCTTTCGGCTGGACAACATGTTCTCCCAAGGCGTGATCGTCGGGACCGAAGTGAAGGTGAAGACCGACTTTTTCGACTTGCCCGGCGAACAGCACGCGGGAGGGATGTGGAAACATGTCGAGCTGACGAACCTCAACTTCGCGGAGCCTCCTCCCGGCGTGTACCCCGAACCGACCGTCCCGGGGTTTCCCACCTTGAACGATTCGTACACGGTGTACTACGGATTCGATCAGTACCTCGTGCAATACGCCGGTCAAAAGGGACGGGGATTCGGTTTGTTCGGCCGGGCCTCAATCAGCGATGGGAACCCGACACCGATCCGGTATTTCTTGAGCGGCGGCCTGGGGGGTGACAGTCCCCTGCGTCCGAATAAGGGAGACACGTTCGGACTGGGCTGGTACTACGTCGGAGCCAGCACGGAGTTTGGCCCGATCCCACAGTTCGTGTTCGGACCTCGCGACGGAACGGGCCTCGAAGCGTATTACAACATTCAAGTCACGCCGTGGCTGAATGTCACCCCCGACTTGCAGTACATCCACCCGGAAGCGGGCGCAATCGCAACAGACGCGTTTGTGGGCGGGTTGCGGGTCAATATGAAGCTGTAGCACGTGACGCCGCTTCCCGAAACTCGCGACAACCTCGCCACCAGTCACCGCTGGTGGCGGGTCGGCTCCGAGGATACGATTCGGCCCGGTTCCCACGGTTGAGTCGCGCGCCTCGGAAGCTTCAGCGTGGTCTTCAGTTCGTACCTGTTTCTGTTCTGGTTTCTGCCGGTCGCGCTGGCGCTCTATTACGGAGTGCCAACTCGCTACCGGCATCTTTCTTTGACGCTGACGAGTTATGTATTCTACGGCTGGGTGAAACCCGAGTTTTGCTGGTTGATGCTGGTTTCGACGTTGATCGACTTCGCGGCGGGGCTGGTGATCGCGGGACGAGACGCGGATGGGAGCGTGCCCATCTTGTCGCGGGGCGGTTCGCGGACCACTCGCCAGAGGGTGGCGTTGTATCTGGCGGTGGGGGCCAATCTGGGTCTCCTGGGTTACTTCAAATACGCGAACCTCGCAGTCGATACTTGGCGGTTGCTGTTTCCGCTGGAGTCGGGGGGGGCGGCCGAGGCGTTGTGGCGGGTGGCGTTGCCGTTGGGGATCAGCTTCTACACGTTTCAGTCGATGAGCTACACCATCGACGTCTATCGTGGCGAAGCGCGGGCGGTGCGGAACTTCGTCGACTTCGCCTGTTTTGTGTCGATGTTCCCGCAGTTGGTGGCGGGGCCAATCATCCGGTATCAGGAAGTCGCCGACCAGTTGGCGTTTCGCACACACACGGTCGACAAATTCGCGCGGGGCGTGGCGTTTTTGTGCCTGGGTCTGGCGAAAAAAGTGCTGCTCGCGAATCCGTGCGGACAAGTCGCCGACCTGGCTTTTGACAACGCGCCGGTCGGCGTACTCGCAGCGTGGGGAGGGCTGTTGGGCTACTCAATGCAGATCTACTTCGATTTCAGCGGCTATTCCGATATGGCGATCGGACTGGGGCTGATGCTGGGATTCATGTTCCCCAAAAACTTTGATTCCCCCTACCGAGCCGCCTCCCTCACCGAGTTCTGGCACCGCTGGCATATGTCGCTGTCGACCTGGCTGCGCGACTACTTGTACATCCCGCTGGGAGGGAGTCGACTGGGAGTCACCCGAACGTACCTGAATCTGTTCGTGGTGATGGTGTTGGGGGGCTTGTGGCACGGGGCGGCGTGGAATTTTGTGGCATGGGGGGCCGCCCATGGATTCGGTCTGGCGCTGGAACGATTCCTACGGGATCGGCAATGGCACTGGAACGGGCCGCGCGCGATTCGAGTCGCGACCACGTTTCTGCTCGTCATGCTGGGATGGGTATTGTTTCGCTGCGCGACGTTTCATCAGGCGCTCGATTACTACGCCTCGCTGCTGGGAGTGGCGAAGATCCGACCGGGAACGGTTCTGGTGGGCGGAATGATGTGGCGACCCTGGACAGTACTGACCTTGGGACTCGCGGCACTGGTCGCGTGGCGCGGAATTCCCACCTGGGAATGGACTCAATCCCTGACCCCGGCAAAGGCGCTGTACGCGATCGGTTTGTTTGTCCTGTCGATCGCCCTGTTGGCGATGCAGGAGTACAATCCCTTCATTTACTTTATTTTTTGAAGCGACAACCGCTGTCCACTTCCTGACGGGCGCGGTTCGGGCGTTCTGGCAGATCTTGGGCCGCGTGGTGTATCGGATGCCCCGACGACGACCGGTGTACTCAGGAAATCGTCGCACTCCTCCTCTCATCCAATGGCATCGCCAACAGTGCGGTCGCGACTTCAGCGGCGTAGGCGACCAGATCGTCGGGAGTGGCCGGAGCGCGGCGCAGACGTTGGGACTTGTCGATCGGCTCTTCGCTCTTCCCCGGAAGGCTTTCGACCATCAGCGTTTCGAATTGATAAACGCCAAACACCACGGGCTGCCGACTGCCCCGCAATCTCAATTCACGCCGCAGTTCGAGCGCCGAGACCGCCGCGTTGACGTAGACGGCGGTCGAAACCAGCAAGGATCGGTATTCCGGATCGTTCGCGATGTCGGCCCCGCCCGCTTCCTTGAGCGCTTGAGCCGAACCCCGGACCGCGATCTGAATCTGATCCACCAGCGAACGGAGCGCGTAGGTGTAGGCGATATCCGAGAAGTTCGCGGGAGCCAGATACGTATCGACCGCAGCCTGAACCGCGCCGCACGTCGTATGTCCCAGAACCACAACCACCTTCAAACTGTCGGCGAGATGCTTCACCGCATAATGCAGCGAGCCGAGGCACTCTGACCCCAGCACATTCCCCGCGATTCGTAACACAAATAGATCGTTGAACCACTGATCAAACACCGTTTCCGTGGGAACGCGGGCGTCGGAGCATCCCAATACAACCGCGAAGGGCGCCTGGCTTGGAACAGCCCCCTCATACAGTGGCAATCCCAACGTGACCGGGCAGACCGGAATCACCAGCGGTTCCCCCGCGTCCGCTCCCATGGTCCGCATCTGCATCGTCCGAACCATGTCGGCGAATCGTTGATTCCCATCGACCAGCAAATCGACCGCGGCGGCGGCGTCGGAAACCTGCTTCGGAATGATCGGTGAGTAGGGATCGTACCGATAGATGACATCCATGGCGGAACTTCAGACTGTGTGTTGTTGGTGTCGGCGGGAGGCAAGGTCGGCCAACTGGCCAGTGTCCCGCGCGATGGTCAGTGTGTAAGCCTCAAGGTCAAGACAGTTGGCGTGAGTGCCAAACGGATCTTCGATTTCGACACTCGCCTCTTCCAGCCCCAGCATCGCCAGTGAAAGAACCCCCATCAACAGTGGGGACCACCACCCCAGCCGGGGACACAGCACCAGTGGCAATGTCGCCAGATAGACCAGGATCAACTGCTTGATCATCGCGACATAGACATAAGGCAAGGGAGTCTTCTGGATTTTTTCGCACGCCCCCTGCGCATCGACCATTGACGCGAGTGGCACTTCCAGCATTCGAATCAGTTGCGAGTCGAGTGTGCCGAATCGTCGCTGCTTAGAGATCCAGGCGGTGATCGCGGCGGCAATCGCCGTGGGTGGGTTTCCGAACGATTCCGCCTGTTCCCGGACTTCGGGAGGCAGGTAGAGTTCCGCTTCCAGGGTGTCGCGATTCCCCCGCAACCAGCGCCGCAAACAGATGGCGTAGCCAGTCGTCAGCCCTGCGAGCTCGATTCCTTCGTTGGTGTATTCAGCGCCCACCCGCACCAGGTTGCGGCTCGAATTGATGATCTGACCCCAGGCCGACCGCCCTTCCCAATAACGACCGCTGGACGCGTTGATCCGGAAGACAAGCAGAAATCCGATGATCGATCCCAGTACGGTATGCGCGAACGGATCCAACCCTTCCAGCCCGCTGGCGACAAACCACCGTTCGTAGAGCCCGAACTGGTAAATCGCTTCGAAGGCGGCGCAATACATCGTGGCGATGAACACGCGATTGAACGACAGGGGGAGAGCCGTTCCCTTCCAGGAAAACGTCGTCCTCCACCAACTGAACCGATCGTATTCGATCATGCGGAAATGTGCCCGGGCGAATGGGCCACGACTAGGGTGCCACCGTCAACTCGACCGGAGCAAGCTTCCCGTCGAGCGACAGAGTGAAGACCCCGGCCAATTTCGGATCCCCCTTTTTCGCGTGCGGATCGACAACGAGCAGGCGGTCACCCTGCCGGGTGACGCAGTCGGGATGTGCGAGCGGCGCTCCCTCGACCAATTTGGTCGACTTCCCATCGGGCGTGACTTTCCAGATCGCTTTGGCGTATCCGTCGGCGATATAGGCATTTCCTGCGGCATCGAGCGTGATCGATTGCGGAAACTCGAAAGGACGTCCGGAGACAACCGTCTCCACTTTCCCGTCGGGTAGGATGCGAACCACCTGCCGGTCTTTCCCGTGTGTGACGACCCAGATGCGGCCCTCCCCGTCGACCGTTAATCCCCGGGGAGCGTTCACTTGAGCGATTTCGACCGGTTCTCCACCAGTCGACGGGATCCGGACAATGCGCCCTGGCGGTTCGAGGTCGGCGACGATGAGGTTCGCTTCCTTGTCAAACGCGATCGCCATGGCGATTCCGACCCCCCCTTTGGCGAGTGGTTCGGGCTGATTCTGGTCGTTGAATCGATACACTTCGCGCGTCGCTGAGTCTCCCGCGTAAACGCGTCCCTGAGCATCCACCGCCAGGCAGCGGACAGCGTTCAGCGGTGTGCGGAATTTTTTCGACGCCTGAAACAGGATCTCGAGCTTGCCGTCGGTGATCTTCCAAACCCCCGGAAGATTCCGGTCGGCGACGTACACTGGCCCGTTGTCGGCGGCGGCGACCGCCAAGGGATACTCCATTCCCGCCCCCCAGACGGAACTGGCGGACATCGCAATCATCAACACCGGGAAGGCAATTCGCGACAGAGTCGTCATGTGTTCAGACAAATTGGGGATGCAGGTCGCTCGGACTCGTGAACGGAGATTTGACCAGATGCCAGAGGAAGACGCAAAGGAACGGTACGTAGGAATCCACGGAACCGGGGGCGCGCCTTCCCCGGGACCCTGGAATCGAGGGATTAGCGTTGTTACGCGATCCGGTCGCGTGTTTGCCACAGCCGGTTGTGATTCCGCTTCGCGGGAACCACAACCGGAGCGACGCTGCGATAAGACCGACAACTCCCGAGGGGCATAGAACCTGTCCAAAATCCAAACCGTTTGTGTTGCTTGTTTCGCGGACGGTCCGAACAGCGAGTGCCGAAGTGCATCGTGAGGGCCAGCGGCGGGTGACGCTAGGCTTTCAAGGAGTGGCCAAAGCGTTCCCTGAGTTCAGGGCCGTTCTCCGCACGTCGAGGGACGATGAAGGAACGGCCGGAACAACCTTCCGCACTCCAAACGCACCCGCTTCCGATCACGGAATTCCCCGAATTATTGAGGCTGACGCCGCAACGTCCCGTAGTGAATCAATGGCGTTCCTCCAGGAACCTTGTCCCGTGACCGGCAACCGCCGTCGGAGATTCTGAACAACCGCTGATCATTCGTTTTGTCCCTGTGTGTTCTCAAACCACGAAATTGATTTTGGACAAGTAAATAGCTCACGATCCCGTCTGCCCAGAACTCGCCGGCGGTCCGCCGTAACTCTTCCGCCGAAGTGGTGTTAAATCTCTGCGCATCCCCGCACTGGCCAATCCGATTCCTCACTCCGCCGAGTTTCACTGTGGTCCGTTGTTTCACGCTTAGTGCCGGCTGGCTGTTCCTCGCTACGACGACATTGGCGGGTGACTGGACGCAATTTCGCGGGCCCGACCGCAGCGGAATCAGCACCGCGGCCCCACCGCCGGTGCGTTGGTCGGAATCGGAGAATCTCTTGTGGAAAACCGACCTTCCCGGCCCGGGATCCTCCAGTCCAATTGTGATTGGAGATCGCGTGTTCGTCACCTGCTACTCAGGTTACGGCGTGGGCAAAGACGCGGCCGGTCAGCAGTCGGCCCTCGAACGGCACCTGGTGTGTGTGAATCGGGCCGACGGTGCCATACGGTGGCAGCGAACCATTCCCGGTGAACTCCCCGAAGATCGGTACCAGGGCTATCTCACCGAGCATGGCTACGCCAGCAGCACTCCGGCCGCCGACGACGAACGGGTGTTCGCCTTTTTCGGAAAATCGGGAGTCCTGGCTTACGACCTGGAAGGGAAGTTGCTGTGGCGGGTGAGCGTGGGGAAGGAGTCGGGAAATCGCCGGTGGGGTTCGGGGGCCAGTCTGGTCGTTTCCTCCGAGGCGCTCTTCGTCAATGCGTCGGAGGAAGGTCAAACCATCTACGCCTTGGACAAAGCGACAGGTAAACAGCTCTGGAAGTCCTCGGCGTCGGCCTTGGAGCTGGCCTACGGAACGCCGGCTCTGGTGAAACTGCCAGAGGGAAGAACCGATCTCGTGATCGCTGTCCCGGGTGAGGTGTGGGGTTTGAATGCCCAGACCGGAAAGTTGCGGTGGTTTGCGGAACACTCGTTGACGGGCAACGTCTGTCCCAGCGTTGTGACCGATGGCACGACGCTGTACCTGTTCGGCGGATTTCAATCCTCTGGCAGCCTGGCGGTGCGGGTGGGGGGCGAAGGGAATGTGGGGAAATCGCATGTGAAATGGACCAGCCGAAACAGTTCGTACGTGGCGACCCCCTTGTTGCACGACAAGCACTTGTACTGGGTGGACGATCGCGGACAGGCATTTTGCATTGAAGCGGAAACCGGAAAGCAGGTGTATCGGGAGCGAGTCAGCGATCTCGATACGCGTGGCCGGCCGGTCTACGCGTCGCCCGTGCTGGCGGGTGGGAAGATCTACGTTCCCACGCGGTGGAATGGCGTGTTGGTGCTCGCGGCGTCCCCGAAGTACGAAGAGCTGGCACGGAACCAACTCGCCAGTGATGACAGCGAATTCAACGGCACGCCGGCGGCTGGCGATGGCGTGTTGTTCCTGCGGTCGAATCGGCGGTTGTACTGTGTGGGAAGTCGGCCGTGATACTCGTTCGAACGCGGCCCGTCACGTCCGTCAGACTGTTGGGGATCGTTCTCGTTTTCCTGTGTGGCGTGCCGGTGTTGAACGCCGATCCACCACCGGCTGATTCCACCGGTCCGACCCGACCCAACATCCTCTTTCTGTTGGCCGACGATCTGGGATGGGGCGATGTGAGTCTGCACGAGGGGGGCGTTCCTTCCACGCCGAACATCGACTGCTTGGCGTCGGAGGGACTGGAACTGCGTCGATATTACGCCTATCCACTCTGCAGCCCGACGCGGGCGGCCCTGTTGACGGGGCAAATTCCCCGTCGGCTGGGAATCGTCAGAGCGTTGGGACCGCAGGATCCGGGACTTCCCGCGAATCTTCCAACGTTGCCCCGCATTTTGCAGTCAGCCGGCTATCAGACGCACCTTGTCGGAAAATGGCATCTCGGTTCCGCCAGTCCACCGCTCAAGAGCGGTTTTGATCATCATTACGGATTCCTGGCGGCGGAGATCGATTACTTCGCCCACACGAACCGTCTGGGGCGGATTGATTGGCAGCGCGATGGCACGACGCTGGACGAAGCGGGCTATTCGACCCATCTGCTGGCTGACGAGGCGGTCCGGATCTTGGTCGAGCGTGACCCCGCCCGGCCGTTCTACTTGCAGGTCGCTTTCAATGCGCCGCACTTTCCGCTGGCGGCTCCCGAATGGAACCTCGCGAAGTACCGTTCGCTGCAGGAGCGAGCCGCGCTGTTCGCGGGCGCGGTCGATGCGTTCGACGAAGCGATTGGACAGATTTTGGAAACGGTCGATCGGCTCGGATTGCGGGAGTCGACACTGGTTGTGTTCGCATCGGACAACGGCCCCGACCGCAATGGCAGTTGCCACCCGTTTCGCGGCGGAAAAAGCACGATGTACGAAGGGGGACTGCGTGTCCCCTGTGTTCTCCGCTGGCCCGGCCGGCTCCCGGGAGGGACCAGCAGCGATGATCCCGTGACGGCGCACGATTGGTTTCCCACGCTGACCGCCGCCGCCGGAGTTGACTTGCCCGCCGGCGTTCCTCTGGATGGTATGAATGTCTGGCCACGCCTCACGCGGAATTCCCGGGACGAACGTGGTCCGTTTCTGATGGTCTCGATCGATTCGGCACTGTACGACGGAAAGTGGAAGCTGATCGAGTGGGCGAACGGTTCCCGATCGCTGTTTGACATTGTGGGCGACCCGGGTGAGTCCCGTGACCGGTTGGCGACTGAAGTCGAGATTGCCGACCGCTTGATGCGCCAGTTAAAAGAAATGCAGCGGGGAATTCCCGCCGCAGGAACCGTTCCTCCTTCAGGGCGACCGCGACGCATGCGGTAGACTGTTTTCACAATCTCCCATCGCTTGCCCCGTCGAATGACTCGCTGAAAGTCTGTTCGATGACTTGGAGATTGGATTCAACGAACGTTGAAAGGGGAAGTGGTAAGCATGTCAAGAACGGACCGTGACCAACCTCGAGTTCAGTCCACTTTTCGGGCTGGATTGTGATCGTCTGTTTTACTACTACGTTGGGATGATCTCCCCTCCCCGATCTATGCACTTGAGGAACCATGACGGACCATCACACCCTCACACCGGCCGAGATGTCGTTTGTTGAAGGGGGGCCGACACATTTTCTTTTGAAACGAATCGGTTTGGGAGATAAAAGTCTGCGTGGTCGGCTGCTTCGGGCTTTCCTGATTTTGCTGGTGACCTGGCTGCCGCTGGTGGTGTTGTCGTGGTTCGCCGGCCATGCGGTTGGGGATCGGGTCGCGATCCCATTTTTCCGGGATCCGGAGGTCCATGTTCGGTTTCTGTTCGTCGTGCCGCTTCTGGGGATGGCCGAATGGGTGGTCGCCGCGGGCCTCGCGATGCAGACGCGTCACCTGATCGAGTCTGGGATCATTCCCGAGAGTGAGCTGGGGCGGTTCCGGGCCGCCCGCGACTCGGCCGCCACACTGCGGAATTCGTTGACCGCCGAGGTGGTGATCATTGGAATCGCGCTGTCGATTGCTCTGGTGTCCCGGCTGTATTTCGGGGTGAGCGAGGGGTTCAACAGTTGGGAACGAATTCCATTGAACCCAGTCGTCGCGACCGACACGTCCGGTGAGACCGAAACAAAGAGCGAATCGAAGAGCGGTGAAAAGAAGGTTGATCCTTCGTCACGTGTCACGCCGGCGGGCTGGTGGTGCATTTTCATCAGCCTTCCTTGCCTGTTCTTCTTTCTGCTGCGATGGATCTGGGTGTTTCTCATTTGGGGGTGGTTTCTGATCAAAATTTCCCGGCTCGATCTGGAGCTGACCCCCACGCACCCCGATCGGACAGGCGGGCTGGGCTTCCTGGGATGGGGACTGGCGAGTTTCGCCATGGTTGTGATGGCGATTTCGGCCGTCATGTCTGCCGGTCTCGCCGACGAAATCATGAACCACGGCTCGACACTGGAAGAACGAAAGTACCATGTCATGCTGTTCGTCATCACGGTGTTGCTGGTGATTCACGCACCGATGCTGGCATTCACCGGCAAACTGCTGCGGTGCCGGTTCAGTGGACTTCTGGATATCGGTGCACTGGCCTGGCGACATGACCGCGCGTTCGACGAGAAGTGGATCAAGAACCGCGGGGGGGATGACTCCGCCAGCCTGCTGGGAAGCCCCGATATACAATCGTTGGCGGACATGGGAACCTGTTACGAACACGTTAACCGCATGCTCCCGATCCCGTTTGATGTGAAGGCGTTCGCGGTTCTCGTTTTGGCGGCGCTGTTGCCCATGGTTCCCCTGTTGTGGGCCGAAGTGCCAATGACCGAGATTTTTCAGAAACTGGGGGAATTGTTGTTCTGAAGCCGACCGGCGGTGAGACCATTTCCCGGTTTTCCCTCACTCCAGGCGGCTCGGTCCGCTACAATCCGACGCTTCCCGTTTCATCTCCCCTCACAGACACACCATGGCTCGCAATCGCAAAACGGAAGTCGACGCGGAACTCGGTAAAATCGACTTCGGCAAGAACACCTACCAGATCGAACTGAATACGTCGCACGGGCGGATTCTGCTCGACCTGCTTCCTGACGTCGCTCCCGGGCACTGCAAGAACATGATTGCGCTGTCGCGGATCGGGTTCTACGACAACCTGATCTTCCACCGCATCATCAAGGACTTCATGATCCAGGGGGGTTGCCCCGATGGAAACGGAATGGGGGGGCCGGGCTACAGTATCGCCGCCGAATTCAATAAAACCCCGCACAAAAAGGGGGTTCTGTCGATGGCGCGTTCACAATCCCCCAATTCCGCCGGCTCACAGTTCTTCATCTGCACGGGTGATCCCGCTTTCCTCGACGGACAATACACCGCGTTCGGCCAGACCGCGGACAAAGACAGTCTCGATGTGGTGCTGCGGATCGGTGTGGTTCCGACGGCTCCGGGTGATCGCCCGAAGTCGGATGTCAAGATTGAGTCGGCGAAGGTGATTGAGACGGCGAAGTAGTTTTCGTAGTTCGTTCTTTTTCTGGTCAGTCGCATGTCTGTGCATCCGGTCCTTATCGACGGCGCGTGGCGCCCTTCCACAGGTTCGAGGTCCTTTCAGGCGGTCAATCCCGCCACGAAAGGGCTGTTGCCGGACCTGTTTCCCGTCAGTCCGTGGGACGAGATCGAGCAGGCGATTCACGCCGCCCATCGGGCCTTTCAACAGACAGCGACTTGGCCAGGCGATCGGTTCGCCACCTTTCTTGAACGCTACGCTGACAGGATCGACGCCAAGGCGGGTGAGCTGGTCGCGGTGGCCAATGCCGAGACGGCATTGCCGGTGGAACCCCGCCTGGCCAAAGCCGAACTGCCCCGCACGACTAACCAACTGAGACAGGCGGCCGCCGCCGCCCGAGAGGGATCCTGGCTTCGCCCGATCATCGATTCAAAAGCCAATATCCGCTCGATCTTTGGCTCTTTGGGTCCGGTCGTGGTCTTTGGTCCGAACAATTTTCCGTTCGCATTCAACGGAATCTCGGGCGGAGATTTCGCCGCCGCCGTCGCCGCCGGGAATCCGGTGATCGCCAAAGGGCATTCGTCGCACCCGGGAACAACCCGGCTGTTCGCGATCGAGGCGCATGAGGCGGCTCGCGAGACGGACATGCCCACGGGGTTTGTCCAGTTGATCTATCGCACCGATCACGCCGACGGCGAAAAACTCGTCTCCCACCCGCTCATGGGAGCGACCGGTTACACCGGTGCCCGAGCCACCGGCATGGTACTCAAGGCGGCCGCCGACCGGGCCGGGAAGCCGATCTATCTGGAGCTGTCGAGCATCAACCCCGTCGTCGTTCTCCCTGGTGCGATCACCGAACGCGGACCGGCATTCGCAGACGAGTTCACGGGAAGCTGCCTGATGGGAGCCGGTCAATTCTGCACGAATCCCGGACTGGTTCTGGCACTCGCGGGACCGGAAACCGATGCCGTCCTCGAGACGATCGGCCAGAAGTTTGCGACAGCCCCCGTGGGGACACTGCTGGGCGAAGGGGTTCTCAAGCACCTTGAAGCGGGAATCGTCAAACTCCGGAGTGCCGGCGCGGAAGTGGTCGCGGGGGGGGCCGCTGGCGGGGGAGCGGGATTCTGTTACCGCAACACGCTGCTGAAGGTGAGCGCCAGCCGGTTTCTCAAAAATCCCGCCGACCTGCAAACTGAGGCGTTTGGGAACAGTTCCCTGTGGGTTCTCGCGCAGTCGTCAGAGGAACTGCTCCAGGTGCTGGAGACACTCGAAGGGAATCTCACCGGCACGATTTATAGTGCGAACGATGGCCGTGATGACCGGTTGTACGACCAGGTCGCCCCGGTCTTGCGGCGGTACGTCGGCCGACTGCTCAACGACAAGATGCCGACGGGAGTCGCGGTCTCTCCCGCGATGAATCATGGCGGCCCCTTCCCGGCGACCGGACACCCCGGTTTCACGGCGGTCGGCATGCCGACGTCAATTCAGCGGTTCGCGATGCTGCATTCGTACGACGCCGTCCGTCCGCACCGATTGCCGGCGGCGCTTCAGAACAAGAACCCGACCGGAAAATTGTGGCGGCTGATTGACGGGGCCTGGACCACGGGGGATGTCTCAACCTGAGTGCGGATGCTGGAAATTCCCAGCGCGACTGCCGAGAATCTCGCGAGTCGAACAGCGCTCTCAAAATCGTCCCTCCACACGTCGGCAATCGGGCCGGCAGAAGATCAACCGTCGAATATGGCTGAATCCGCCCAGGGCATCGTTTGGGATCTTTCCGATCTGTACACCGGTCTCGATGACCTGCGGA
This sequence comes from Planctomicrobium piriforme, assembly GCA_945860955.1. Lineage (GTDB taxonomy): Bacteria > Planctomycetota > Planctomycetia > Planctomycetales > Planctomycetaceae > UBA10511. The sequence continues at coordinate 38,482 of CAMATH010000046.1, read as the reverse complement.
TCGATCAGCACCTGACCGAACTCGCACAACGCTGCGCGAAATTCTCGACCGACCATCGCGGGTTCTTCGCCAGCGCGAGCTTCTCACCCGAAGCGTTGCGCAAGACCCTGGTGGAATATGAAGGGATCTGCGAGTTGATGAGTCGGCTGGGGGCATACGCCGGCCTGGTAACCGCCGCCGACACCGCCAGCGACGCGGGACGTCGGCTGGAAGATCGCATTCGGCAACAGCTTGTCGAACGCGAAAATGAACTCACATTCTTCGACCTGGAGTGGCTCGCGGTCGACGACGCTCGCGCCGCGACGCTTGCCGCAGATCCGATCCTCGCGAACTATACGCATTACCTCACCGGAGCCAGACGTTATCGCCCTCACACCAAAAGCGAACCGGAAGAGCTGCTGCTCAACCAGAAGTCGCTCACCGCACGGGCCGCCTGGACGAACCTCTTTGACGAGTTCGTCTCGTCGATTCAATACCGGTTCGAATTTGCGGGCGAAACGCAGGTGTTGTCGCAGCCACAGATATTGGCGATCAGCTACCACCCGGAACGCGAACGGCGCAAGGCGGCCCAGGGGTGTCTCTACGCCGAACTTGCCAGACACGAACTCGTCCTCTCCACCGTGCTCAATACGGTCGCGCAGGACCACGGGATCAACGATCAGGTCCGCGGGTATGCCGGCCCCATGAACAGCCGGCACCTGGCGAACGAAGTCGCCCCCGCCGTCGTGGAACGGATGCTGGATGTCGCCGAGGCGAATTACCCGATCGCCCACTCTTACTACCGTTTGAAGGCGCGATTGCTGGGATTACCCAAGATGGCGACGTACGACCAGTACGCCCCCGTCTCCACGAATCTGCCCGAGTGCAAATTTACCACGGGACGCGACACGGTACTGGCATCGTTTGAGCGGTTTCATCCGACCATGCGGGACGTCGCGGCCCAGTTTTTCGAAAAGCGCTGGATCGACGCCGAGGTTCGGCCAACGAAACGAGGCGGCGCGTTCAGCGCCAGCACCGTGCCGTCGGTCCATCCGTACATTCTGGTCAACTGGACCGACAAACTGCGCGATGTTTCGACACTGGCCCACGAATTGGGGCATGGCATCCACCAGTACCAGTCGCGCAAGCAGACCTATTTCAATTTTCATCATCCCCTGACGACCGCCGAAACCGCGAGCGTGATGGGTGAATTCCTCACGTTCGAATACGTGATGGAGACGACGGCCGACCCGCAAATTCGGCTCGGGCTGTTGTGCAGCAAGATCGAAGACGCGTTCGCGACCGTGTTTCGGCAGACGGTACTCACCCGGTTCGAGCAACTGGTCCACGGTGCCCGTCGGCAGGAGCGGTTGTCGAGCGACCAGCTTTGCGAATTCTGGTGGCAGGCGAACGGAAAACTGTACGGCGACGCCGTCGAGATGTTCGAGCCTTACCGGTGGGGCTGGGCGTACATTCCCCACTTCGTCCACACCCCGTTCTATTGTTACGCCTACGTGTTTGGCGAGCTGCTGGTGCTGTCTCTGTACCGGATGTACCAGGAACAGGGGCGGGACTTTGTGCCGAAGTACATGCAGCTTCTGGAGTCGGGGAGCAAAGAGTCGCCCGAAAAACTGCTGGCAAAGGTCGGAGCCGACATTTCGGAACCGGGCTTCTGGCAGAAGGGGCTGGATGTGCTGCGCGACATGGTGACCAAAGCGGAACACCTGGCTGCGGAACTTCGCGGCTGAACGGAACTCTCCCCGAGGGAAACCGGGCTGCGGTTTGGCATCCACCGTTCGGCTCGATATCATCGGCCGATTCCAAATATCCCATCACCCGGCTGGACTGACTGTAGGATCGAAATCATCGACCCCGGCCCCGCTTGTTTTGGGAATGCCCGCCGTGGCCCTTGCTGAACGCGAGGGCGAGAAAGGTTCCGCGATGATTTCGCTCCGCCATCTGTTGTGCGGACTGCTGGCGCTTTGTTGTGCCACGTCCTGGGCGCAGGACGACGCCCCCGCCAAGCCCGCCCCGAAAAAGGCCGTTGAATTGAAAGACAGTAAGGATCGTGCCAGTTACGGCATTGGCCGGAATATCGGCGACAGCCTGAAGAATGACGGTCTGGATGTCGACGTGGCGCTGCTCGCCCGGGGCATCGCTGACGCGTTGGCGGGGACAGAGAACCCGCAGACCGAGGAAGAATTCCGTGACGCGATCACCGCGTTCCAGAAGTCGATTCAGGACAAAGCGGCCTCGAAGAACGAAGAATTCCTGAAGGCGAACGCCAAGAAGGAAGGGGTGAAGTCGCTGCCGAGCGGGTTGCAGTACCAGGTGCTGAAGGAAGGAAAAGGCAAGAAGCCGACCGCCAAGGACACCGTCGAAGCGCACTACAAGGGAACGCTGCTTTCGGGCAAGGTGTTCGACAGTTCTTACGATCGGGGCGAGCCTGCCCAGTTCCCGCTGTCGGGAGTTATCAAGGGATGGACCGAAGGGGTGCCGCTGATGCAGGTCGGGGCGAAGTACAAGTTCTGGATTCCGTCGGACCTGGCCTACGGTCCCCGGGGCCGCCCGCCCGTGATCGCGCCGAACTCGGTGCTGATCTTCGAGATTGAACTGTTGAAGGTGATCGCGGAAGAGGAAGGGGGCGGTGAACCCGAACCTGAACTCAAGGTGAAGAAGAAGATCGACAAGTAACGATCGGTTGAACCAGACACCCGCTGTGGAGCCACCGGCCCGCAGCGGGTGTTTTTTTTCGTTCGGGTATCGCTGTGACCGGGTGATCGAACCGAGGGCAGCCGAACTCTTTCCGCGTGGCTGGCAACTCACAGGCCACCCGCCAAGCAATGAGAATCCACACGAAGACCACTTCGAGAAAGTAAAACAACCGATTTCTGATCTCGTCTGTTCAACGAGTTCTGTGGCCTGAAAACTGCCACGAGCGGCAGTCTTGCATCGAGATTCACAGGTTTATGCGCCGCAATCGGTGAGCTTCGGAGTCAGCGTCTTCGGTCAGGGCGTATTCCTCGTAGAATTTCGCCAATTGGCGTAGAAGACGCGCCGTCCGGGGCCATTCGGCGTCGCACTCCTTCGCCCAACGACGATAGCGCCGGGCGAGATCCCGCTCTTGCGTTCCGCCATCGAAGGGACCACGATTGGTCATCCCACGAGAATTCCAAGTGCCGTTCAAGAAACCTTCTTCGAGAGTATCCGAATCCGCACCATGTTCGTCGATCACATCGCGAACGGCGTCGCACGGCCAGACGTCTTCGTCGGCGGGAGCTCGCGCCAAGATTTCGCCAATCTGATAATCCCCGATTTCCCGCCGCCCGTCCTGGGAGCAAAGTTCGCGAGCCCTTCGGACCCAATTTTCGAGAACGACGGCGTCAATGGTATTGCCACCGGTGCTTTGACCCGGAACGAGTTCCCAACATGCCAGAAGTCGCTGGGCGCTCATTCTCACCTCGCCAGGATCGGGATCCACATTGCTTTCAGCCACTTCATCTTCGTGTGCGCTTTCGATACGCCGATACGCTGTGCGGATCACCTCGGCGAAAAACTCAGGGCTTTCGGCGAGCCGTCTTTCGAGCGTCACCGGAGACGCGTGGTGGCCGTCAAGGAGTTCGAGGTATTTCCACTCGACTTGCTCAAGGCGACTCGCAAACTCGGTCGTGGCTGCCTGCCGACGTTGAAGGTGTTCAATAATTGTCGTTCGTTTCCAGGATGGATCCGCACTCCCTGAGGATGACGAACACCTTGGATGAACGGTCGCGTTTTCGAGGCAATCGAACAGGAGTTCCGCGGAAATCGATCGCTTGTGAACGATTTCGTCGGTCCCCAGTTCCAGCGCACATTCCGCCGCGCCGACTTCCAATAACTGACGAATCGCCGTCGGTCGAAAGTTGATCTCGATCTGATGCCAGGGGAGCCGTTGCAGAAACGCGGTTTTCACGGTTTCCCCCAATTGCTGGAGATTCGTGCTGAATTCGGCGTCGTAGTATTGTGGTGGTCGTGGCAGAGCGAGTAGAAGCGTCACAATGTCCTCGGTTGACCACGAAACAAGCTCCAACTGGTACACAAAGTTCCAACCGGCGGTGTCAAATCGTCCCGCCGCGTAGCCTTTGCTCATTTCAATGAGCGCCTTCTTACCGGAGTTCATTTGCGAGGGCAGGATTGAGGAGTCGCGTCTGTGATCGCACACGCGTCCCGTGACGAATCCGACGACACTGGGCAAATCGCACAACTCAGCGAATGCGAAAACCGCGTCAACGCCTCCCTCATTCAACAACCCCTGGATCGCGGTAGGTCGACGATTGTAAAGCTCAGCGAGTTTCCGTTCGGCCAATTCGTCGTCACTGTGTCTCAGATCCGACTCGTATCGGCGGTCAAACATCCAAGCCAAATTGCATATCGCGTCCACCGAGTCTAGACGACGTGCGATCTTGGAAAGTTGTTGGGAGCGGTCGAGCGACAGCGCCCACGCTGCGTCGGGGTGCTGGTCGGAAAAGCGGATCTGCGCGCGAATCGACGCGGCGAGTCGCACTCGCTCGCGGGTACTCCAGCCGTCGAATTTCGAAGTTCCCAATTGGTCCACAAGCAATTTCTGTTCTTCTTCAGGCCATCGAAACAAACCGTCGATGAACTGTTCCCATCTTGGCACGTTGCTGTCGACCAATTGCGGAAGCGACACGCTGATCGTGCCCCTGAAGGCGACTTCGTCATGTGGATTTGAGCGTGATCGTACGTCGTCCGCCCAATCGCGCCAGCGGGGTGTTGTGGTGGACGACTGAATTGCGCGCGGACAGACGTACTGAACGATGATTAGCGACCAGGCACAGTCGGGATGGTCCTTGACGATCCAGCGAAAGATCTCCTGTCGCATCGCTACAGACGCGCTCGTCGCCGGAGATCGCGGATTCAGAATTGCCGCCAGACTGTTGAACGGCGAATTCCCACTCTGTTCGTCAAGTCGCAACCCAGCCAACTGCGACAAAATTCGGCAGACCCGTCCCGCGAATTCCGCGCTCCACGCGACGACTTCGAGCGCCGAGAGCAATTGGACTTCGCGATTCTGCGCACAAAAGATCTCGCCGCGTGTCCCAAATACTCCCTTCAAATGCGAATCGATCTGCCTGAGATCCCGTTCCAGTTCAGCAAGGAACGCATCCGGGGCGGCTTCCGCCATCAGCGGGAGTTCCAGCCCAAATCCCCCCAGATCCTTTGCCGCCAATCGTTCCCGGAGCACGTCGCGAACGACCCTGTAAAAGAGTCCCGAGACTGCGAAAGCAGGTTCCACTGAATGGAGCGAGTGAATTACCAGTGTTTCCGCGACGCTGGTTCGAATCGCATCGGAATAGGACTGTGAGCCGCGACGCCATCCGTGAGTTTCCGGCAATGGTTCGCGCGGTCCGATTCTTGGAACCTCGCAACCGTTCAAAACGGCTCGTGCAATGTCGGCGAATTCTCGGAAGTGAATCGCCGTAATTCGATGGCCGACAAGACGCCATGCATCTTCACGAGATTGAATTGACCAGACGGAGCCGATTTGGAGAAAAGGCGGGTTGTCTTCGGTCAACAGCCGCTGAAGGCGCGATTCAACCTGCTCCCAATCAACGCCGGCCAACGCCTCGACGACAGCGATATCCTCGCTGTAGGCGGAATTGAAAGCTCCCAGCAATACGGCGAATTCCAGTCCACTCAACGACTCCGCCCGCTTGTCTTGAAAGGCTGGAGTGCCGGAATGCGACGCCACCAACTGTCTCAGGATCGACAGGTTGCCGGCACATTCCCGCGCGGCCCGTTCGGCGGCAATGCGTTCCATTTGCGATGCCACGAGCGCGTCGGCCAATTCGTAAACATTGGCTCGGGGTAGTCGAACCACGTTTGCCGCCTGTGCCTGGCCCGGGCGATGTCGAATCAAAACATGGTGTTGCCTTCGAATCGCTTCGTCGATTTCCGACGCTTCAAGCGCCAGGCTGGGGGTCGGCACGAGAACCAATCCGGTTGGCTCATCCAACAGCGAATTCCAGGCGTCGATGGTCTTGACGAGTACGACTCGTGTCGAGAGATCATCGCGTTCGGTTTGCGGACGCGAGACAACGAAAGCGGCCAGAAAGTCTTGAGCGTCCTCTGTGGAAACGGTTTCAAGAAATAGCGCGGTTGGCGGGCCGCACAGCCACGCCGTCAGTCTCTCGATGGCGTCACGCCGTGATGCCAGAAAAACCTCTGGCCGAATAATCCAGTCCATTGCGCAATGCGAAATTCGCGGCCAGTACTCGTCGATCGACACGATGCCGTCGACCACACAACCGAGTTGACGGGCCAGCCACCGCGCGGTGCGCGGACAGACTTCTAGCCAGTTGACAATATCGCCGGCGTCGTATCCTCGCACGTCGTTCCAAACGCCACGGGCACGCTGCGCCTCGACCCATTTTTGCTTTCCCCCCCAGCGCCGCAATGTGGCGAACACAAATACGGCGCTGCGAGGACTGAGCCCCAGTGGATCTTTCGTCCTTTTCGCGAAATCTCTTCCAGGTTTGGATTTGTCAGCTCCCGTCGTCAACTCCCAACCGCTCTCTCCTTTCGGAACAAAAGCCGTACCTCGAGTCGCAACAACCCGTCCATCCCAACCATCCAGGTCGACGTCCGCTCCGGCGGAAAACTCGATTCTATTGATCGAGCCATTCGATTCTTTGATCAGTTGTCGGATCAGCAATGGAAACTGACTTCGGGATTCCGGATGTGCCGCCCAGTTTTCAAGTTCAATTGACGAAAATCGCAGTCCGGTTCTGCGCGGCCGTGCGCGGACTGCCGCCAATGCGTCGGGAAGTTGTTCCACCACGCGCCTCGCGGCGTCGGACGTGTTGACCAATTTCAACGAGGATGCCGCTGCCAGATCGAAGAACTTTTGCCAGTTCGGCGACGGTGGTTCGAGATTGAGGGCTCTGGCAAGCGATTCCAGTACCGCGACATCTCGTGGAGGTGCGGCGAGGCCTCGTTCCAGCCTGCTGGCGTTCGCCTTGTCCATACCGAGTCCCCGGTAGAACTCCGTCAGGGTCAATCCGAGCTGTTTACGGAGCTGCCGCAGATGTTCGCCGAATTCCAAGGATCGCGTGGCCATGGTACTGACTCTGTTATTTCTAGTGTTGTACAATTTGTACAACATTCTGGCGGGCTGTCAACCGACTCGGATGAAACGGCGGATACCGAAAATCCATGGAAACGACAGTCGCCTGGAAAGGAATTGAAGTGTCCTGTAGTATGCGTAATGTTGAAAATGTTGTCTTTTCCAAAAAAGGAGTACACCGTGTCGGCGATGGCGGATCTGGAGCGGCGTTTCTGGTGTCACCTGCATCGATCGTCTCCCAAAACCATTCGCACGGGCGACTTGGTCGCGTCCCTATCGATCGCGCCCCGGGCGGAGTTCCTACTTCTCAGTCGCCTGGCTCGCCGCCGACTGGTCTGTCGACTCCGCCGGGGGCTGTACCTGGTTCCCCCAAGCATCCCAGCCGGCGACCAGTGGATTCCCGACGACGCGACTGTCTTGGCGGAGCTCATGAAAGATGCCTCGGCGAACTGGCAGATTTCCGGATTGCGGGCGTTCTCCCGTTACGGATGGGATGATCAGATTCCCGTCCGCACATTCGTCTACAACGACCGACTGTCGGGAACACGCTCCATCGCGTCGCAAACCTACGACTTTGCGAAATTGAACCGGGATCGGCTGGGGGCCACTACATCAATTCTCGTTCCTGGCCGTGAACCGCTGGTGTTTTCATCACGTGCCCGATCGTTGCTCGACGCTGTCTACGATTGGGAACGTTTTAATACTCTACCTCGAGCGTATGCCTGGATTGAGTCCGAGTTGCGAAATGATCGCCAGTTCGCCTCGGAATTGACCGATGTCGCGCTGCGCTTCGGGAATCAAGCCTCGCTACGCAGGATTGGCAGAGCGCTTGAGATCACCCAGGCACCGGAACTCCTGCTACGCAAAATCGAACGCGCTTTGAACGCCACCTCGTGTTATATTCCATGGAACCCCACGCGGCCGAAACGCGGCCGAATCGACAAACGCTGGATGATTCTGGTCAATGACTCCACGTAGTGCCATCGAACGAAGGCTCGCCGATCCCGCGGCATTTCGTGAGTCGTTGTTGCTTGCCGGCGCACAGACGGGGTTTCATCCCCGCTTGATTGAAAAAGACTTCTACTGCTCGCTCATTTTGGCAGATCTTGAGCCGCTGTTTGATCTGGGGTTGGTGTTCAAAGGGGGAACCGCCCTGAGCAAAGTTCTGTGTGGCTTCTTCCGACTCAGCGAAGATCTCGATTTCGTCATCGACACGCCCATTGAATCTCAACGGAGCGTGCGTCGCGAGTTGGCCGCACCGGTGAAGAACCATCTGGCGGGGGTCGAACAACGTGTTCCGGCGATTCGAGTCCGGTCGGAATTGAGGGGGCATAATCAGTCGAAGCAATACGAGTGCGTTCTGGAATATCAATCCGCTCTCAGCGGGGAGTTAGAACCATTGCGCGTCGAAATCGCACTTCGCGAGCCAATTCGGCACACAACCTCGTTCGAACCCGCTAGAACCCTGTTGGATTTTTCAGGGGAATTCGAACAGAGTTCGGCGGAGTCCCCGCGTGTCCGCGTGATGAAACGGGCCGAAGCCTACGCCGAGAAAACTCGCGCCGCGTTATGCCGCGCGGAGCCAGCCATTCGCGACTTTTTCGATCTCCAGCATGCGTCGACACAACAGCTCATCGACATCGACCACGAAGGGTGGTTGCGCCTGGTGGCAGACAAAATTGCCATTGACAACAACGCCCGCGTCGACGTTTCTCAGTCGCGTTTGCGTGCATTGCAGTTGCAACTCCACACGCAACTCAAGCCGGTGCTTCGCCCTGCTGATTTCGCAAGTTTTTCGCTGGAATCCGCTTGGAAACTCGCAGTCGAAATTGCGTCCCGATTGCAGTAACCGTTCACACACCGACCTTCTGCCACAAATTGGCAACGCGGCCGTTCCCGTCGTCGGTACCAAGGTCCCAAGCGATCTGGAGATTGCGGCGGCCGGTAATTACGGCGGAAAACACTTCAATATCTGCAACGACATCTGGGTGTCGCAGTCTTCTCCCGAAGTCGGTGATTACGCGTGCTGGTTGACGTCTCAACTTGTCGCCCCCAACTCAATACACTCACAGCCTGTCGACCGCGACCGGCAACGGAGCGCGGCGGTCGCGGTCGTGATTCCCCAGCCTGAAGGACTGTTCCACCATGCCACCCGTGTCATCCCCGATCGTCCAAACTGGCCCCGGCCCATGGCCCCGATTTTTTCCGGTGGGATGTTGTCTCGCCCTCGCCCTGGCGTATTCCGCTGTCGCCCAGACTCCGGGAAACACGCGCGCCCCTTCTCAGGAGAGGACTCAGTCGGTTGCCAAGGCGGCAACCAAGACGATAACGGAAGTCGCCAAGAGCAACGCCGAGTTCACCCGCAAGAGCGAGGGGGACGTGATCGAACTCACGGATGGGCGATTGCTGCTGGTCTACATGGAGTTTTCCGGCGACGGCAGCGACTTCGCAAAAACGCGGCTGGTCGCTCAGGAGTCGGCCGATGGTGGTCGCACCTGGGGGAAGCACCGTGTCGTCACAAAAACCGCCCCCGGTGACATGAACGTCTATTCGCCGAATCTCATCCGCTCGAAGAACGGCGACATCCTGCTGATGTTCATGCGACAGCATCGACCGGGAGCGTTGACCAACCATGTGTGGAAGTCGACCGACGAAGGAGCGACATTTGCGCCGTTGTCAGAGTTCACGGCGGGTAAGGATTATTCGCTGTGCAACGCCACCGTGAAACGGCTTTCTTCAGGGCGATTGCTCCTGCCTGCGAATCCCCCCGTCCCCGGGAAACCGGCCGAGACGGGGCCCTATGCCGCCACGGTTCTCTACAGCGACGACGAGGGCCTGACCTGGCAGGTTTCGAAAACTATTGTTGAACTTCCGATGCGGGGGGCGATGGAGCCGCACGTCGAACAGGCGGCTGACGGTCGGGTGCTGATGGTGCTGCGCAGCCAGCTCGGGAAGTTGCAGATGTCGGAATCGACCGACGATGGCGTGACCTGGAGCAAGCCCCGCGCCACCGAACTCTCAACTCCCGAGTCGTGCCCGGAGTTGACCCGAATCCCCGGCACGAACGATTTGCTGCTGATCTGGAACAACTCGTACGACGCGAAGTTCCGATCGCATTTCGGCAAACGGAGTCCCCTTTCGGCCGCCATCTCGTCGGACAACGGTCGCACCTGGAAACACGTTCGCGATATTGAAACCGACCCGAAGCGGGCGTTCTCGAACCCCGGCTGCCGCTTCACGAAAGATGGCCGGGCGGTGCTGAACTATTGGACCTGCGAGTACCTGCCCGACTGGGCGATGCAGGACGTCATCGACATTCGGGTGGCGGTCATCGACAAGGCGTGGTTCTACGAACCGTCCGCGGCGACGGAGAAACCCAATGCGCGGTGACTTCCGACGGTCGATCGTGGGGATTGGAATTTTTTAGATTCCAGCCACTTACCCCGAGTGCAGGAATGGCGCGCAACTCCATCCTGTTTATCCCTTTCATCCTCTTCATCCTGTCAAATTCTTTCCGTCGGTCGTTCGCACTCTCAGAGCCGCGCAACCATATTCCGCAGTTCGGTCAGAATTTTCAAAAAAGCCCGTTTCAGGACGAGGATCACCCGAATCCAAACCACTTTGTCCGTAGACGCTCGCACGGCTGGCTCGCTTCGCTCGCTGCACAGAAGGGGGGCGGTCAGACCCAAACTGCAGACTCACGTTCCACTCCGGCCATAACCCAGCGGTCAAGCTGTCGCAAGATCGCGGTGGGGGCAGACCCCGAATGGCTCCATTTCCACAGGTCGACGTCCACACCCGCCGACCACAGCACCCGTTCGAATCTTCGCAATCCACTCCATTCGGCCGCATTTCCGTTGCCACCCAGCAACACGCGAAACCCATGCAGCGGATTGAACTGGCTTAGCAACTGAGGTGTGCTTGGCAGAACCCCTCCGAGCGCGACGACTCCGCCAAACCAGCCAGGATTTCGCAGACCGATTTCGAGAGCCAGCGCTCCTCCGTCACCCGATCCCGCCAGAATGATCCGCTCGCTATGGATGTGAAACTCGCGGCGGACGGCACTGACGACGTCGCGGACCCGATCGGCGGCATCGCACGCGTCTAGCGAGGGGTCAACCGGAATCGCGACTCCCACATAGTTGCGGTCGCTGATTTTTCGCATGCGGTTCGCGAATTCCGCTTCTGCGACCGGCACCGTGGAGAGCCAGACCAGCAGCGGATACGCGTAGTTCGGTTCATATCCCTCTGGGATAAACAGTCCCTCAATCTCCGCGAATCGCTCCGCGTCGACGAGTGGTGCGTCGGCGATGTCCGTTTCGACCTCGGTGGAGGCGACCAGTTCCAGGGTAAGTTCGTCAACCCCGGCGTCGTCCGCCCTGTCGGAATTGGAGGGACTCCGGGTCGAGGTCAGCGAGTCAAACGCGAAGCGTGGATTCATCGCAGCGTACTCCCGAGGGACGACGCCAACGATTCGACCGGGACACCGTCGGGATCCAACCCGAATACGATGGCTTGCGAATCCATGGCGACTTCCGTCAGTGGAAAGAGTTGACCCGGGCAGGCGGTGGCCGATGCGCGGATTTCTTTGTGCGGCACGACATTGTCGGCCGGGACGAAGTATTCACGGCGCAACGTCTGGACCAGCAGACGAGCGCTCTTCAATTGGGCGGGTGTCGGGGGTTCGTGTTCGAAATTCCCCACGAGGCACACACCAATCCCCAGTTCGTTGTAATCTTTGTCTGCGCTTCCGGCGTGCGCGCCCTGAATCTGGGTTCGCCAGCGGAACGTCGGTTCCACCGCACCATCCGGCATCCCTTTGCCGTTCCCAATCACAAAGTGATAACCGATTCCCAGCCAGTGCTTACCGCTCTTGTCGGTTTTCTTCTGGTGTTCGGCATGAATGCTGTCGACACTGCCGGAGGTGGTCGCAGTGTGGTGCAGGACGATGTACTTCCAGGGTCGAGCAGTCGTGGACGGCTTCCAGGGGTTTCCTGCCTGAACCGGCGGGACCGGACGGGGGGCGGGACGGACTTGAGGCGGCGGAGTGTACGGGGCCGGGATCGAGGCGGTGGGTGGCGGCAACCCCTGTGAGCCGGTACACCCCTGACAGCCACACAGGCACAGGAGCGACAGCGCGACAAGATGGGGGGAAAGCGTCCGCACCAGTTCCAGCTCGATGGGAGATCACAAACCGCAAGTTCAGTACAGTTTTCCACTTAGCTCGCGTGCCCCGGATCGGTCGCAGGGCTGTGGAGATTTGTACTTCTGGCCCGAAAATGTGTCAACGTCGGGATTCCATGGGGGCACCTTCCCACCACATTCCAACCTGTACATTACCCCCGATTCAACCCGTTGACGCATTGAACAAACGGCATATCCGATACCGATTCGGGCTTCTGTTCGCCGTAAAAACGACGCATATCCCCCAGTCGTTGCAGTTATCGCATTTGGCGCGATTTTTGGCAAATTCCGAACAGCCAAGGTCGATTGACTGAAGGTCTGCTGCGACGGATGGATTTGCCTTGGACTGGATGAAACGCTGCCAGGGGCGGTCGCTATCGATGTCGAACGTCTGGCCTCCGGGAATGTGAATCGAGCAGCATTCCGCAGGCTGGGGGCGAATGTGTCTGCTGGACTTCGATGTCGCCTCGACAATCCACTCCGGGGATCACTGCCTCAATCTCAATGCAGCACGTGTTCACAATCCCGAGCATATCCCTATTGAGGAATTGCGTGGCACGCGGGACGACCAATTCCTGACCGCGGATTGTGATCAACCCGATCGAAGAAGATCCCAAAAAATCTTTCCGTAGAAAAGGACACCGGAATAATTGTTGCCGTCGCAGGTGCTTCCCCAAGAGCGACGTCAGGTCATGGACGCGCTCAGGTGGCATGTCACGGTTCTCAAGACCGCGAATGATTCGCAGACGCAACAATCCTCCCTCGACGCAATCAAAACCGCGCTCAGTGGCACTCGGTCATTCACGGCGGCCGCGCGTTCGATCTGGAGTGAACTGAGAACAACCATCTCGAGTCAGCCAAGCCCGAGATCAAGTTCGGCAAAACCGAGGCAATCCCCCTGACTCTGAAAATCGAGTGCCTCGGATTCGCCACCGATTTATTCGGCGTGCGTGGGCGACTCCAGCTCAGCCATCCTTCCACTGCTTTTTTGAGCCTTCGATTCGCACTGGTTCACCCACCGGTTCTCCGTCGCGGAGGATGATGTACGCGTCGGCCCCGGGAACGCCTTTCCAGCGGAGGGTCGCGCGTCCCTTGCTGGGCGTTTCAGCAGAGGGTTCCGAGCGCTCTCCTTGCGGTCCCACCGCCACGATCGCGTACACATGGTCCCCCTGGCCATCGTCGTTGACCACACTGGGGGCCGCGGGACGTCGTAACGCCGACGTTCGCATCGTTCCTCCCCACAGTTCCAGAACCTCTTTCGGGTAGGGTAATCCCCCACCGCCGTACCCTCCGCCACCAATGCTCATCATCCCTTGGCCAATCAGCGCGTCGGTGAGCGGTTCCTGGTGATTGGGGCGGAAGGTCTGAAAGCGGATTCGACCGGGGTGAGTGCCGCCGTCCCAGCGTTCTCGCGGAACTTCCGAGAGTTCAACCCCTTCACCCTGAATGATTGCCATCTAACGCCATGCCCCGTCGAGCCAGACATTCCAGGAAATGTGCCCGGGAGTCCGCCGCAACGTGCCGTCGCGCTCGATCGCGTGGAACCGATCGTCGAATGGATCATCCACCTCGCCTTTGATCAGCCGGCTGCGAACCCACAGGCCGCCCGGGCCATCGTGGAGCGCGCGGGCGTAGATTCCCCGGGGAATCTGCTGTTCCTCGTAACCCTTCTCCCACGGTTCGCCCGTGTCCGAAACAATCAGCTCCTGTCGGACCACCAGTCGGTCAACCTCCAGGGTTTTCGGCTGTTGGGGAAGCAGTTGCTGGATGGCGAGCGTCGCCACAACAGAGACGAACACCGTGATGACCCGGTCCTGCATCGCAATGACTCCCAACGAGCGGATTGGTGACCTGGAAGATACTCTCGATTCGCCGATTCCGGTTAAAAATCGCCAGTGTTCTCTTCGGGATTGGTGGCTGACTTGCCCGCCACCCGCCGACGGACTGGTCGCGAAGCCGTCCCGCCCGTCTCTTCGAACGTCGCCTGCGCGTCGAAGTTCGCCAATTGGGCCGAGCCGTCGGCGGCGAAGCCGGTCAGGACTTCAATCCGCCGTTCGGCGTTCTCAAGAATCGCGTGACAACATCTCAAGAGGCGGATCCCCTCTTCGAATCGCACCAACGAAGGCTCCAACCCGAGCTGGCCTTCCTCAAGCTGATCGACGATCGATTCCAGTTGTTCCAGTGACGCTTCGAAGGAAACGGAATTCTCTTTGGTCTCACCGACCGAGTCCGCCCCCTGTTTTGAATCACTCATCACGCACCTCTTCCACCCGACTGATCAGCCGGCCTGAAGTCAATAATATTTCAATGGGTGTCCCTACCAGGACATCACCCGCTCTGCGAACGACCGTGCCTGTCCCGGGAATTCGCGTCACCGAGTATCCCCGTTCGAGGACTTTCAAGGGGCTCAGCGCGTCGAGAGCCGCAGCCCGCTCGGCCAGCCGGGCGCGGGCCGACTCCAGCGTTCGCCGAGCCCCCCGTTGCAACCTCCCGTCCAGTTCATCAAGCCGCCGGGAAAGTTCGTGCAGACGTTCCAGCGGACGGGCGAGAACGCGCCGTGTTGCCAGTCCATCCAGTCGGGCCCGTGCCGCGGCGGCGCGGTTTCGCAATCCAAAAACCAATCGCTCCCGTAGCCGCGACAAACGTTGGTCCACCTCGTCACGATTCGGCACCACCAGCTCGGCGGCTTCCGTGGGGGTCAGCGCCCGGCGGTCTGCGACATGGTCGGCAATCGTCACGTCGACTTCGTGTCCCACCGCGCTCACCACCGGGATCGCGCAGTCGGCAATCGCCCGGGCGACAATCTCGGTGTTGAACGCCCACAAGTCTTCCAGGCTGCCTCCCCCCCGGCCGGTGATCACCACCTCGACCCCGGGAATCTGGTGCACGCGTCTCAAGGCTGACGCGATTTGCGGTGCCGCGTCGACTCCCTGCACCGCCACGGGGACGATGACAACATCCGCCGCTGGCCAACGGCGAGTGAGTACCTGCAACATATCCCGGACGGCGGCCCCCGTCGGACTGGTGACCAGCGCGATCCGTTTTGGAAACACCGGGAGTGGGCGTTTGCGTTCCGACTCAAACAGCCCCTCCCCCTGCAACTTCTCAAAAAGCTGGCGATACGCCAGCTCCAGCGCCCCCATCCCTTGGGGTGCCAGTTGCTCGATGATCATCGAGTAGTTGCCACGTGTCTCGTAGACTTCGATCGCGCCGGCGGCAATCACTTCCAGTCCATCCTGAAGCTGGAATTTCAACCGGGCGATGGTTGAACGCCAGAGAATCGCCGACAGTTGCGCTCCCCCATCTTTCAACGTGAGATACACATGCCCGGAGGTGGCCCGCTTGAGGTTCGAAATCTCCCCTTGAACCCAGACATGCGGGAAATTCCCCTCCAGCGAATCCTTGATCTGACGCGTGAGGGCAGTGACCGAAAGGACGGGGGGCTGCGTGCCAGCGGTTGAGCCGCGGCGAATGGCCATCGGTGCTGCGACCTCGACGTTAAAGGAAGATGCTCTTGAGCGTTTCGATCGCGCGAATCACATCGCCCCCGCGGTCCGGCCCCTGATTTCGAACGGCGGTCACCCAGCCTCGATACCCCGACTCATACAGGAGCGCGAGGAGTTCCGCCCAATTGACCTGTCCCTGGCCGACGGCGGTCTCGGCACCGAGTCCATCCAGATCGCGGACTCCATCGCGGGCCTGCACGTGAACGACCAGCGTGTAGAGTTCGCGAAACGCCTCGCTGACCTTTCGCCCGGCACACACGAACGAACTGGGGTCAAAGTCGATGCCAATGGGACCGGTCGTCACTTGCGCCAGCAGCTTCGCGTAAGCGGCCGCCGGCTCTCCCGAGGGGGCAATCGCGAGCGTCACCCCCACGTGATTGCCATGGCGGGCCAGATCGTTCAACACCTCAATGAGTGTTTTCGCCTCTTTCTCATCCGCTTCCGCGGGCAATGGCCCCAACCGCAGCGTCAGCACCTGGGTTTTCAGTTGCGAGGCGAATGTCATCGCGTCGCGGACGGCGGCGATGCGGGCGTCGAGTTGTTCGGTCGCGTAGAGCGCCCGCTTGGTGGGAAAGTGGGCCGGCGCGATCTTCAGTCCATACTCGGTGAGCGAGTGCAGAAACTGACGTTTTCCAGTCCCGGTCAGCGCTTCCGATCGCAGTTCGTCGCGCAGTTCAAATTGCACGCCGTTGGCACCGCATTCCGCCGCGCGACGCAGCGCAACACGCAACGGCTGTCCAAAAACCCGGGTGGCGACGGCAAGAGGAAGTGAGGGAGGCATACCGGAGATGATAGAGACCGCATTCCGGAATGACCAATCCCCGCCCCGGGCGAAATCTCCCGTCGCGCTGCAGCGGCCAACGTTCTGACACCGAGCCACGCCCGGCAGGAAGCGGTAGGCTTGGGTCTGTTTCAGTCGGACGCGGTTCAAGACCACGAACGTTATGCTTCGCACGGCGTCAAATCAGACGATTCGCGTCCACAGACCCCATCCGGCTCGCCCCGATTGTTAATGAGATCGGCAGCTAGAAAAATGCTCCCCATCCACCTGCTGCAGAGATCATCCCGCTCCGGTTCAATGTCGCGTTACCGACCACGTGGACACTATTTCCGCTTGATCAATGGTTCGTCGGCATCGCTTTGGTCATCACCATCATCGACTTCAATCCCTGACAGGATCGGCTGCGCCTCCACGTCGGTATCGGGTCGACGCGAGCGGCGATCGTTGCCGCGACCTCCTCCTGGAGTCGCGAACGGACCCCGGCGGACCGGTTCAAATTGCAGTTTGAACGGTTTTGACGTCTCTTCCCGCCGGGCACCATCCCGACGCAACGGATCGTCTCCCTCGTCGTCGACCAGACGCGTACGTGCCGTCTCAGCCGCGGACTTCTGCGGGTCGGCGGTCGGACGGGCTGTCGAGTTTGCGGGGCCATCGGGAATTACCAGCGTCACCCCTTCCGGCAGATCGTCCACGCTTCGCAACCGGTCACGGTTCGCCTGGTAGATCTCGCGATAGTGGCGGGGAGATCCGAGATACTTCTCGGCAATTCGCGACAACGTATCCCCCGGCTGGATGGTGTGTGTGCGCGATCCTTTCTTGCCAACTGTGGTGTTTGGCGTCGAGTTTGCACCGGTTGACGATTGAAAGCCTGGTGCGGCGGTGTCGTTGGTCGATGTCACACCCGCGGCAGTTTTCGATTTGGTCGGTTGCCAGTCTCGATTGTGCGCTGGGACGTCGGCCGCTGGCGGATCTTTACGCGCAGTGTGTCGAATGGGATCGGATTCCTCGTGCGGGGCGGGAAGCAGAGTCACCTCGTCGGTGGCGCGTTCTTCGGCCTCATCGAGCGCGGCTTCGGTCCCGGCGACCGGTTTTTTCGCGGTATGGGACCGCGCCCCTTTGATTTTCCCCGGGGCGTCGTCACTGATGTCGTCAATGACCTTGAGATACGGGGCGTGGGGTGTGCCGGCGATTTCGTCGTCGATTTCGGCGACATTTTCGAGTTCGGGCGGCGCAACATCATCCGAGTGTGAGTCCCGGCGGAAGAACATCGCTCCAACCAGACCCAACAGCGCCAGTCCAACAGCCAGTCCCATTTTGTGATCAGGGTGCATCATCTCGCTCCTCTCGCAAGGCCGTCCGCGGCGGACGGCCGATCCATTCGAGTCTGACCGCGACGGGCCAATCTCCAATGTCAGATTGGCCTACGAGTCGCGGGGGAGCGGGCCTCTTGAGCGAAAACAAGCGAAATCAACCAAATCAGTTCGCACGACGCGACGGTTGTGTGGGTTGTGGCGAACATGAGGGTCACGTGGGGGGTTGGGATGGAATCGAACGCTACTCAAGGTTGCGACCGCCAGCCCCCTGTTCCGAACCGGGATCTGGTACACTGGCGACGCGTTGTGAATCGTGCGGCCTGTCGCGCGATCGTCGTCCCAGTCGCCGTTGCGAATCGGATGTTCGTCATGTCAACCGCTCCAATCACCGCGACCCGCCGAAAATTTCTGTGGGCCACCCTTCGCGCTGGCTGCGCGGGGTTGACCTTGGCAGACATTCTGAGAATGAAGGCGCAGGGAGCGGAACAGGGGTTGCCTTCGCGCGATACCGCGGTCATTCAAATCTGGCTGGGAGGGGGACCGAGCCAGTTCGAGACGTTTGATCCGAAACCAAACGCTCCGATCGAAGTGCGCGGCCCCTATGGTGCCATCGCGACAAAACTGCCCGGAGTGAATATCTGCGAGATGCTGCCATTGACCGCGCAGGTTCTCGACAAGACGGCGATCGTCCGGAGTTTCACGCATCCGTTTGACGATCACTTCGGCGTCGCCCGCTGGTGTCTGGGGGGACGCCGGGAACAGGACAACAGCAATGGGTATCCCTCATTGGGAGCGATCACATCCCGCTTCCGCGGTCCGCGGCAGCCAGGCATGCCCCCGTATGTACTGCTGAGCGAAGATCCGGTGATGCATTTTCATCTGTTCGACGCGAATGGGCCCGGCTATCTGGGCGTCGCGCATTCTCCGTTCACCGTGATGCACGATCCCTACGCCGTCGACTTTCAATTCGAGCGTTTACGCCGCGCCACCAGCAGCCTGGAACTGGCCGATGATATGACACTGGATCGAATCGGTGATCGCCAGTCGCTGCTGACCGGTCTCGATAAACTCCCGCGGTTACTCGATTCGCAGTCGGGGCAACTGGGAATGGACCCGTTTGTGAAACTGGCATTGGAACTGGTGACCAGCGCGAAAGCGCGGCGGGCGTTTGACCTCAACGAAGAGTCGGTGGCGACGCGCGAGCGTTACGGTTCCCACCGCTGGGGACAGATGGCGCTGCTCGCGCGCCGGCTGGTTGAATCGGGAGTGACTTTTGTCACCATCAATACCGCGCCCGACTGTCTGCGCTGGGACTGGCACGTGAGCATCACGCGCGAGAATCGCCCGCAGCCCGATCCGGGTGGACCGAACGTCGGAATGGAACACAGTGGTCCTCCGTTGGACCGCGCGCTGTCGGCATTGATTTCCGATTTGACGGAACGTGATAGCTGCAAAAACGTGCTGCTGATCGTCTGGGGGGAATTCGGACGGACCCCTAAGATCAACGCCACCGGGGGACGTGACCATTGGCCACCGCTGGGGACGGTGCTGTTCGCTGGGTGTGGCCTGAAAATGGGGCAGGTGATCGGAGCCTCGAGCCGGGATGGCAGCACCCCCGCCGACAGACCGATTGGCCCCAACGATGTCCTGGCGACTCTCTACAAGCATCTCGGGATCGATCGGAACCAGAACGCGATCAACTACCAGGGTCGGCCGATTCCGCTGCAACCGGACGGGAAACCGATCGAGGAGTTATTTTAGACTCGATCGCCCCGTTTTATCCAGGTGACTCTTTGCCGGGTGTGTTCATGATGGCCCCGGAGTAGGACCGGCCGGGGGAATCGAGCCGTGCGGGGTGCTGACTGCCGGTTGCGTGACTCGCTGTCAACCCCTACACAATTCAGCCGGGACGCATTATCTTCTGCCGGATGAACATCGACTGGGGGTCGCTTGCCGACCTGCTCCGCGCACATCAACGCTTCGTCCTCACCACGCACGTCCGCCCCGACGCCGACGCACTCGGTTCACAGCTTGGCTTTGCCGGCCTGCTCGAACATCTGGGCAAAGAGGTGAAAATCATCAACGCCTCGGCGGTCCCCACCCGACTGGCGTTCATTGATCCGCAGAAAAAGTGCAAGCAGCTCGGGAATGAGTTTGGCGATTCCAGCGTGCTGGAAGCCGACGTGCATGTGATCCTCGACACCAGCTCGTGGATCCAGCTCGCTGACGTCGGCAAACTGTTCAAAAAGAGTTCCGCGGTCAAGGTCGTCATCGACCATCACGCCAGTTCCGACGATTTGGGCGCGATCAACTTCAAAGACGTTCACGCCGAGGCGACCGGCGCGATGGTTCTGGACTTCGCCGAGAGTCAGAAGTGGCCGATCAACGAAGAGATGGCCCGGGCGTTGTACTGTGCCATCGCCACAGACACCGGGTGGTTTCGATTTCCGTCGACGACCAGCGCGACGATGCGGCGGATTGGCCGGCTGATTGACTTGGGTGCGCAACCGGCGGTACTATACACCGAACTGTACGAACAGTACTCACTGGCCCGCACGCGACTCGCGGGACGGTGCCTGTCGCGCATGATGGTTGACGCCGACGGCCGCCTGGCGTGGACTTACATCACCCTGGTCGATTACCGGGAGACTGGCGCGGAGCCAACCGAAACCGACGACATTGTCAACGAATGTCTGCGGTTGGCTGGCGTGGAGGCGGCGTACATTTTGATCGAACAACCCAACGGCAACGTGAAGGCCAGTCTCCGCAGCCGGGTCCACATTGATGTTTCCCCAGTCGCCGAGAAGTTCGGCGGAGGGGGGCATCGCCAGGCGTCGGGGGCGATGGTTCCCGGCCCGATGCTGGAAGCCCAGGCCAAAGTCCTCGCCGCCATGAAGGCCCTGTTTCCCACCTGAGACCCGCCGGCCCTCAAGTCACATTGAGGGGTGTTCGCGTCAGCGAACAGCCGGCCAGCGACCCCACCTTGCGTTCCCCGTAAGCGACTTTTCCAGCGACGCGTCGAACTTGGCGCGGAATTCGGTACATCGGGAGCCCGATGGACCGGGCCGCCGGTTCGCCGTTCGGTTTTCGCGACAGTCACCCCGTGAGACCCTTCCATGGAACACGACAAGAAGCCGGACTCGGGACCGGTTCAGGATTTCCTGAACGCCGAAGAGCCGCGGAGAGACTTTTTCACCCAGGCGGCTGCGGTCGTCACCGGGGCCGCGCTGGGGGTCGTCCCCCTGTTCGCCGGCCTGGCGGTCTTCACCGATCCCTTGCGAAAGCGGGAGCGGAAGAGTGAAGGGGGGGCTGATGCCGAAGGCTTCCTGAAAGTCGCCCCGCTGGACGGCCTGTTGAAGGGGGGCGAACCCCGCCGCTACGAGGTGATCGACGACCGGACCGACGCCTGGAACCTGTTTCCTCGAGAAGCGGTCGGGGCGGTCTACTTGGTGCGCCCGGTGGACGGGCTGGTGAAGGCGTTCAATGTGAAATGTCCCCACGCCGGCTGCTCGGTCGATTTCAAGGCGGAGAACGCCTGTTTTCAGTGCCCCTGCCACGACAGTTCGTTCAAGCCAAACGATGGCCTGATCGCCAATCCCAACAGCCCCAGTCCCCGCGGGCTGGACGAACTCGAAGTGAAAGAGGTCGACGGGATGGTCTGGGTCAAGTACGAGGAATTTCAGCCGGGAACCAGCCATAAGGTGCCCGAAGCATGAATGCCTTTCTCAATTGGCTCGACAACCGGACTGGAATCCGCGCCACGGTGCATGAGGCGCTGTTTGAACGCATTCCCGGCGGGGCGCGGTGGCGCTACGTCTGGGGGAGTACGCTGGTCTTCGCCTTCTCGGTGCAGGTGATCACCGGGCTGTTTCTGTGGATGGCCTACAGCCCCAGTTCGCTCACCGCGTGGGAAAGCGTCTATTTCATCACCTACGACATGCAGTTTGGCTGGCTGCTGCGTGGTCTGCACCACTTCATGGCGCAGGCGATGGTGGTGCTGCTGGCGATCCACCTGATGCAGGTGATCATCGACGGGGCGTACAAGGCACCGCGCGAGGTGAATTTCTGGCTCGGTCTGATACTGATGCAGATCGTGCTGGGATTGTCGCTGACCGGATACCTGCTCCCCTGGGACCAGAAGGGGTTTTGGGCGACGAACGTCGCCACGAAGCTGATGACCCTGGTTCCCGTGGTCGGGACGAAGCTGCAACGTCTGGTGGTGGGTGGTCCCACTTATGGGCATCACACGCTGACCCGGTTCTTCGCGATGCACGCGGGGGTTCTGCCGGGCCTGTTGATCGCGTTCCTCGCGCTGCACATCGCGGTATTCCGCCGGCACGGCATCAAGGTGGCCGACCCGCTGCACAAGAAAGACGCGATGTTCTGGCCCGATCAGGTGCTGAAAGACGCGGTGGCGTGTCTGGGGGTGCTGCTGGTCGTGCTGCTGTTGACGATCTTCGTGGGGGCCGAACTGGGTGCGCCCGCCGACCCGTCGCAGGCTTATGCCGCTGCCCGGCCGGAATGGTACTTCCTGTTCCTGTTCCAGTTCCTCAAGTATTTCCCGGGTGAGACGGAAATCTGGGGAGCGCTCATTATCCCCGGAGTCATGTTCGGGGTCTTGGCGCTGATGCCGTTCCTGGCGAAATGGAAACTCGGGCACCGGTTTAACATCGCCTACATGGTGATTGTGCTGTGCGGCATTGGTTACCTCACCGCGCAGGCTTGGCACGAAGACAACCGTGGCCCCAAGTCGGCTGACTACCATCGCGCCGTCGCCGACGCCCAAACCCGGGCCGAGCGGGTCCGCGAGTTGATCGAGTACGGCGAGGGGATTTCGGAAAAGGGGGGGCGGGCGCTGTTGCGCAGTGACCCGAAGACCGCCGGCCCCGATCTGTTCAAGCGAAACTGCGCGGTCTGTCACTCGTTCGACGGCCACGATGGCACCGGTGGTCCCCAGGAAAAGGCGACCGCGTCGGACCTTGGCGGATTCGGATCTCGCGATTGGTTGAAGGGGTTTGTCGTCGAGCCCGGGGGAACGAAGTACTTCGGTCCGACCGCAAATGGTTCGTTCAACGGCAAGCCGATCGGCGATACATTTTCGAACGGTGCGATGGCCCGCTGGGCGAAGGAGCATGCGGGCAAGATGTCGTCGGGAGAAATCGCGGCGGTTGTCGAATTCCTACTGTCGCAAGGCGACCGGACCGATCTGGGGCCGGTCGATGTCGACTTGGCCGCCAAGGGACGCGAGGTGTTCGAACTGGGTTCACTCGACGCGAACGCGGAGGGGGCCGAGAGTCGGGCCTGTTTGCAGTGTCACGAAATGGTGATCGATGGCGCCCCACTGGGGACACAGGGACTGGCTCCCGGACCCGACTTGAGCCGTTATGGCTCCGAGGCCTGGTTGCGGGACTTTCTGCTGAATCCCGACGCGCCGCACAACTACGGCGACCGGAACGCGATGCCGTCTTACAAGGACCGGATGACGGAAGCGGAGTTCAACATTTTGTTGAAATGGCTGCGGCGTCAGTGGCTGGAAGTCAAGGCAAAAAAGTGAGCGAACTGCGGACCACGCTCGTGTGTCTGAGACTTCGCGGCTTTTAGATCGACAGGTTGAAGACCTCTTCCCCTGCGGGAGAAGGCCGGGTGTATCGCGGTCTATTGAACGGAAGCGGTCCGGTTGATAGACTTCCACCCGACTGGAGAGATGGCAGAGTGGTCGAATGCACCGGTTTGCTAAATCGGCGTAGGGGTTTTACCCCTACCGCGGGTTCGAATCCCGCTCTCTCCGTTTGCGGCGTTCTTCCGGCTCGTGGACTGGAAGAACAGTAATGACGAACGCGACCTGGTGATGAAATGTGGGGGAGTTTGCGGGGTTGCAGGCCTGGGGGCGGGGCCGGTTTATCGCGTTGGGGCGGCGTCTGGGCTCGAGCTGGACGGCGGGTGGTGGCATTTCCAGGGGCGATTGTTTATGTTTTCGGGTTCTTCCCGTCTTTTCTCGTGAGTGCTACTCGACCTGTCTGGTCGAAATTAGAAGCGTCGCTTGCCGATCGTGAAACCAGGACCGTAGTGTGATGAGTACCGAATCCGCTCCCTCGGAACAGACTCCCCCTCCCCGCGTGCAGCTCAACCCGACGGTTGATCCGGAACACGATCGGCCGATTCCGTCGATTGTGCCCGAACTGGCGGAAGCCGCTCCGGTCGTCGAAGAGATCGTCGAGTCGATCGTTCAGGATCCCGGCCCGCTCGCTGAGACAATTCGCACAGGGGAAGCGGTCGAAATCCCAGCCGTCACTAAACAACTGGAACCGGAGCTGGAAGCGGAGATCGCGGCCGCCATGGCGGGTGTCGAGAATCTCGCCTTGGGTGCGGGCGACCCGACCCCCTCCGCAGCGGGAAGTTCTTCGTCGGCTCCCGCGACCGCTCCCAACGCGGTCCCTGCCGAATTCAATCCCGAGGAAGTCACCCCGGGAATGCGTCTGTCGGGAAAGGTTGTCACCGTCTATGGCGACAGCGTGATTCTCGATATTCAAGGGCGAGCGTCGGCTGCCGTTCCGGTCAAGAACTTTGATGCGGCGAAGATCCCGGCTGTCGGTGTGACTTTGGCGCTGGTCGTCGAGCAATACGACGCGGCGGAAGGGCTGATTCGCGCCCGAGTCGCTTCAGGGGGTGGTGTCTCGAAACCGCAGGGGAATTGGGATGCCGTCGCCGCCGGTCAGGTGGTCGACTGTCTGGTCGTCAAGACCAACAAGGGGGGACTGGAGGTCAGTGTCAGCAATCTGCGGGGCTTCATGCCCGCCGCTCAGATCGACATGGCATATTGTGCGAACCTCGAGCAGTTTGTCGGCCAGAAGCTGCGGGCCGAAATTCTCGAAGTGAATCCCCAGAAAAAGAACCTGATTCTAAGCCGGAAGAAGTTTCTGGAGTCGACGCTGGTTGAAACCCGCGACGCGGCGTGGGCCAATCTGGCGGTCGGCCAAAAGGTTGTTGGAAAGGTGAAGTCGCTGAAGGATTACGGCGCGTTCATTGATGTTGGGGGAATCGACGGGTTGCTGCATGTCAGCGAGATCACTTGGAATCGACTGAATCATCCGCGTGAACTGCTGAAGGAGGGACAGGAGGTTGAAGTCCTGATCGTGTCGATGGATCGGGAGAAGATGAAAATCGGTTTGGGGATGAAGCAGCTCAGCAGCAGCCCCTGGCTCGCGGCGATGGAGAACTACCCGATCGATTCCACGGTCCACGGCAAAGTGACCAAAGTCACGGAGTTCGGCGCGTTTGTCGAACTTGAACCGGGAATCGAAGGGATGATCCACATTTCGGAACTCGATCACAAGCGGGTGGTTCGGGTCACCGATGTTTTGCAGGTCGGGAAGGAAGTCGATCTGAAGGTTCTCAAGATCGAACCCAACAAGAAGCGAATCGCGCTGTCACTGAAGGCTCTGAAGGAGAAGCCGGAAGGCCCGAAGAAGGTCGCCGACGAGGATCTCGCCCCCAGCGCCAACGCGCCGGCTTACAAGCCCCGCAATCGCAACCCGCTGCGTGGTGGCGGAACCGGCAGCGGCGGCCTCACATTCGGTCGACCCGACCGCGACTAGCCTCTAGACGACGTCTCGATTTCTCCATGCCTCAGCAGATTCAAACTGTCGTCGGTAGCGGCTTGCCGCTGCTGCTGGACGACATCGACACCGATCGCATCATTCCGGCACGCTACCTGCGTTGCGTGACGTTTGACGGACTCGGTGAACACGCCTTCGAAGACGACCGCAAGCAGATGGCTGGCCATCCGTTTGACGATCCCCGTTTTCAGGGTGCCGAAGTGATGGTCGTCGGCCGGAATTTCGGTTGCGGATCGTCGCGGGAACACGCTCCGCAGGCGCTGGTCCGCTGGGGAATCAAGGCGATTGTTGGTGAGTCGTTCGCCGAGATTTTCTTTGGCAACTGCACGTCGAACGGCGTGCCGCTTGTCTGTTGCACTCCCGATCAACTGAAGCAGCTCGCCCAGGCGCTCGAACACGATCCGCAGGGAAAAGTCGAAGTCGACTTGGTCGGGCGGGAAGTGCGGTTTCATGGCACGTCAGGAAACAGCCTGAAATTCACGTGTGTTATCCAGGACGGTGCGCGACAGTCTCTGACAACCGGTAACTGGGATTTTCTCGGCCAACTGGTGGAGGCGGCCGACCAGGTGCGGGAGACTGCGACGAAATTACCGTACATGTCGAACTTCGCACAGCCCGGTTGATTGCGTCGTGTGTGGGGCCGGTGGATGTGTCCTATGCTTTCGTAGCGGTCACCGCAAGAATGTCGGTTGCCGCGCCGGTGTTCAGGGGCAGAGACGCGTCCGAACTCACGAATCCAGCAGCCAGGCACTGAGAGGTTTTTCCTGGCTGATCCTCGACGCGGACGAAAACAAGGTATTTGCTTCGTAGAGCGGGGCGCTGGCCCGTCCCACGGCTGACAGTGTCCAGCTTCTCAATTTAGGCCGATCGGACGAGTTGAGGTCCGATGTGGAATCGCAACCACTTCGTTGACAGATGAATCCCCCCATTCTAAACTAATCTTTCGCTTGACTGAGCCGTGCGTCGGCTTGGTGATCGCGTCTCCGTAGCTCAATTGGATAGAGCGTCGGCCTCCGGAGCCGAAGGTTGGTGGTTCGAATCCACTCGGGGATAATGACTTACGTCGATCAATTCTTTTCTGGCACAGATATTTGGCACAAAAAACCCCCCGCCAGCTCGAACTGACGGGGGGCGACGAGCGAGCACTCTGGCTCACCCTTGGTGGTTCAAGGTTCAAGCTGGAGAATCGTCATGCCGAAGTTTTCGAAGCCCTGGTTTCGTAGTGGACGCGGTTGGTACCTGACTCTCGACGGGAAGCAGATCCCGCTTGGAGACGATCGGGAAGCGGCGTTCGATCACTACTACCGGCTCATGCGACAGCCGAAGGAAGCCCCCAAGGTTCGTGGGGACTCCGTCGCTGCTCTCATCGATGCGTTCCTCGACTGGACCCAGAAGCACCGGGCCGCCGAGACGTACATCTGGTACCAGTCCCGCCTGCAGACGTTCGTCGATCGGCATCCCGACCTGCTCGCGAGTGCCCTGAAACCGTTCCACGTTCAACAGTGGATCGACTCGTTCGAGCTCTCGTCCGGAAGCAAACGGAACTACGCCAGGTCGATCATGCGCTGCATGACGTGGTGTGAGGAACAGGGGCTGATCGATCGTTCTCCGATCCGCCATTTCAAAAAGCCGCGGGGCGGCAAACGAGAGCAGGTGATCTCCGAAGAAGAGTACCAGCGAATCATCCACTGCGTCCCTCGGCAGTACTGGCGCGATCTGATTGAGTTCGCCTGGAACACGGGTGCCCGTGCGGCCGAGATCCTGGCGATCGAGAAGCGACACGTCGATTTGCCCAACCATCGCATCGTCTTTCCGGTGGCCGAGGAAAAGATGCAGCGGATTCCGCGAATTCTGTATCTCAACGACGACGCGGAGGGAATTATCCGTCGGTTGTCGGCCAGGTTTCCTGACGGTCCGTTGTTCCGGAATTCCACCGACAGTCCCTGGACCACCGAGGCGGTCAACTGCGCCTTCGTTCGCATCCAACGCAAACTGCAGGTGAAATACTGCCTGACTGCGTTTCGCCACACTTGGTGCCATCGCATGCTCAAAGCTGGCGTCGATGCCCTGACGGTCTCGGTGCTGATGG
Source organism: Planctomicrobium piriforme (assembly GCA_945860955.1). GTDB lineage: Bacteria > Planctomycetota > Planctomycetia > Planctomycetales > Planctomycetaceae > UBA10511. The sequence continues at coordinate 10,891 of CAMATH010000046.1, read as the reverse complement.
GGCATTCCGATCCGACGATGATTGCCCGCGTCTATTCGCATCTCTCGCATGCTCCCGACTACTTGCTCGAGTCGGTCAAGAAGGTGGGATGAAAGAAAGGCCCGCCCCTTCCGTGGGGCGGGGACGGGATCAAATCCGCACGTGTTTGAGACGCGGGCGGGAGGCCCGGGACTTTTTCGAATCCGAGTCCGCGGACCGCTCTCGCTTCGTTTCCTCCAGAAACTCCGCGAGCTGTTCTTCGCTGACGCGGATCGCTCCGCCGATCCGGTGGTGAGCGAGCTTCCCACCCTCGACCAGTTCGTAGACTTTCGACTCCGAGATGTTCAGCCGGCCGGCGACCTGGTTCACCTTGAGCATGCCGCATCTCCTTCCTTCCGGGGATGAACCTTGCTGAGATGCGCGATCATTCACGGTTCAGCTCGATTTCCGCTTCGCGCCCCTCGACGTAGCGCAGCGCCAGGTCGAGAACGCGCAACGCCTGCGGCAGTTCGGCCAGACTGAACGACGACGTGTATTTGACCTCCGTGCCATCCAGGTAACGCTTCTGCACGCTGACGCTCCGCATGGTCCGCTTCCCCTCTTCCGATTCCACATCGTGGGCGAAGATGGAAGCCGACACGAAGCCGATCCGCAGCACTTTCTCCGGTTTGTTGACCCGTTTCTGGGACATGACCTACTCCATTTGTTCAAGGGAACACAGTTTCGTGGTCGAATGCCCGCTGCAGCACGAGAATCAAGCGACTGGGCGCCAACACGGCGCGCCGTCGGCAGCGGGAAAGCACTGGTGCCAGCCGGAGAATTCAGCCTGGCACCAAGATACGGCAGTCCGTCGCCGCGCGGCTTCCAGTCGGCGGGCTGGTCCACCTGACGGCAGACACTACGCGCCTCGCCTGGAAGTCTCGTCCCATCACCCACGGGAACCGCCAGGGAACGGCTCCCGGTATCAATCTCTTCAGCGATCCCACGCGTGGAATTTCTCGACGTACGCCTCGCAATCGGCCAAAAGCAAATAGGCTTCTCGGAGGTCGAGTTCATCGAGCAGTAGCACGGGGGTTCGGTTCGCATCCAAACGGCAGACGTCGACCACTAATTCGACGTCGCCACACGGGAACCGAAGCAAACGGAGTTGAGCTGTCAAGTTGGAACTGGCAAACGCGGCCGCCAGCGGCAGCGCGTTCAACCGGTCGTCAATGCCAGGGTTCCACAAACGATTCCAAAGGTTTCGCAGCATGGGACGAGGGGGGAAAAACCGAACTAAAACCCAGTCAGCGCCGACGCTCGACGTCCCTGGACGTCGAACACGGGGTCCGCTGATTGGAGGCATCAATCAATTCTGTTTCACGGTCAGATCGACACTGGGATGGTCATGCCGACTCCGGACCTTGACCGCCTTCTGCAGGCAGCTCCAGCAGAGCGGAGCGTTCTTCAGGAATCCGTCGTCAAACGTGACGGAAACACCTTCCTTGTCCTTCTCACACCAGGTGCATTGCTGCTGCTGGTGCCAGGCGTTCAGCGAGACTTCCATCGTTCAGTAACTTTCGTTCGGGATCGTGTCTGGGAAAACGACGGCGCGGAAACTTTCAGCGCCGGTCCGTGATTTCATGTCGAACACGGGAAAGCCGTCGACATCGCGCGGAGAAACCGAGACGTGTCGTTGGCCGAGTCCGTCGGGGATCGACTGCCGCTCCGCGTCACGGCGGAAAGAACAGCGTCTCGACCCGGCGGGAACCAGTCGCCAGGACATGGTTCCGTGCGGAATCGCGCAATGGAAAATCGTTGGAGAGCAGCGGGAAAATTCCGCGCTCATCCAAGACAACGAGCTTGCAACTCGTGAAACCACCGCGGCTCGGTGACTGGACCGCCTGGTCGGCAGTCACTGTCACGTCACTCACGGCGTACTTCCCAGTTGGGAAGCGGGCGGGCTGTCAGGGCAACCCGCCGGCGTGAACGTCAACCGATCAATCCTTCGGTTCGTCCACAGACCCCTTGGCTTCCGCTTGCAAAATGTATTCCCAGGCCTTCTGCAACAACAGTGAGGCGATGGGCAGATCGTCCCGGCTCAGGCTCTGAGTGGTTTTCCACTCATCGTCTTGTCGGTACGTCCGCTGCAGGCTGACCTTGTGAAAACTTGTCTTCGCGTCTTCGGAATGGTTTTCGAAGATGCTGGCCGAGAGTCCACGCAGACGGAAAGTCTGCACGGGCTTGACCGTTTTCGTAGTAGAACGTTCCATGTTCTTGGGGGGGAGGAAACAAAAAGGACAGACGTCTGCTTTGTCGGCAGTGTCACGTCCGAAAAAACCCACACCGAGTGCCGGTCGACCGCCGCGTCCCTGAACGCGAGTGGCCGGCCAGCATCAATTCGGATGTGGACGCCTAAAATCAATCATCATCGTCCGCCTCGTTCGTCACGGCAGCTTCCACGGTCACCACCGAACTCGTCGAAGGCAACTTGATCAACGCCCCGCGCTTTCGCTGGTGATCCATTGTGATGGACCCGAACAGAAAGCTCTCGGGAGTCAGTTCATGTTCATCAACGAATAACCAGAGATCCGGACGCTGGCGTTTGGAGATGTGCTTTGCCATCTGTTCGCAGCGGTAGGCGGTCGTCGTGACGCACAGCACTCCGAAGACATCGAGCGTCGTCTCGGGAAAATGTCGTCGATGTCCCTGCCTTGCTGCCAGCTCGGCATAGCCTCGCGACTTTCGGGCCGCGACCTGCCGGGGACTGGACGTCCCCAAATCCCTTTCCAGGTAGAATACCTTGCGGTGTCCTCGCATGCAGAGAAGAAAGCCGGCATCGGGGCTGCACGACAGCGGAGGATCCTGGATGAGCTGGGTATGCAATGTGAATTGCTGACTCTCGGCGGCGTTCTTGTCGACTGTTTCCCATTCGTTGATAAAGCGACCGAGCGTGACTTCTGTCTGTCCCGCGATCGCCTGCTCGATCACCATCCTCGTTTCGTTTGTGGCGATCCAATGGTTCAGGCGGTCGCCCCGTGGACAACGAGTGTTGATCAACCGGTACGTGTCGTCATCAAACCACGACGCCAGGAGCTCGGCCCCACTCTTCGTGACGTAATAGACAGGCGCGGCGCCGGTCGTCCCGGGATACGCGACCGGCATGCGATGCTTGTGAATGTACCCCGCATTTTGCAGCTTGAGCAGCCGCTTCCGCGTGGTTCGTCCGGTGCTGTGTCCGGGGAAACAATGCCGCTGCAGTTGCTCGCGCGTCAGCACGTAGTACTGGGCGAGTGCCTTGAGCAGTTGAATGTCGAAAGCCGTGATCGGCATAGCGAACCTCGGATGATCGTCTCCCTGGAAAAAAGAGCACCGAGCGACGGTCCGAAAATTGGACACGGCTCGGTGGAAACGATCCCGAGATCGGGATGAAGGTACAACCGGTCGAACGGTCTTCACGGCAGGTGCCGTGGCGGACACGTGGATGTCCCGGAGGCAACCACAAAGTGGTCGATAGATTATTTGTACCATCGATCCGTTAGAAATCAAGCGACAATTCTCAAAAAAATCAACTGGCTGCGAATTCTGGTCCCGATTCCGGCGAGCACAAAAAAACGCCCCACGGCGGTTCACCGTGAGGCGTGGCGGTTTGAATCAATCCGTCGCCCGCAATCCCGTCTCGATCATTTCGATCGACGCTTCGCTTCGTGGATCGCCAACGGGCATTCGCACGAGGGATGCGGCAGACTGCACTGCGGGCAGGCGTCGACGTAATACCCTGGGTTTGACGCGACGCGGTCCAGGATTTCCTGATGTTCGGGTGTGATGTAGGGATTTTCCATTTTGAGGATTGGGAATTGAAATTGGAAATAAAGACAATAAAAAATCACCGATGCCAGTGGTAGCCGAGCGCATTGTACAGCGGCTCCCAATGGTCGGCGTAGAAGTCGTATCCAGCGCCATGAATACCGAGGAGTAATACCTCGTCGAACGTCACGGCCAGAATGCCCGTCTCGGCGACAGCTTCCCAACCGCTGGCGGTCAAGCTTTCCATGTCGGCGTCACCTTCGGCGCCGGCAATCGGCCGACAGAGCCGGCGAATGGCGGCAGCGTCTGATCCATCGTGCGGCGCGAAGACCGTACCCCACATCGGGATCGCCAGGGTTTCTCCCTGATGCTCGGCCAACTCACGGATCCAGTCGGCCGGAATCTGCGAGAAGGAATCGACGAGCCGATGCACGGCTGCGCGTTTCTTGGCGCATCTCGCGCACTGGCAATTCCAATGAGATTGAAAGACGTCGACTCCGTGCGGCGTCTCCTGGACGTGAGTCTTGCTGTTTGTGTTTCGCCGATGATGTGTTCTGTTCGCGGTCATGGGTAGAAAAGGAAATAGAAACGCCCGTCGCGCTCTGCGACGATGCACCGGCAGCACAGCGGGGCCGCAGCCCGCCGTCACAGGGGGCGCGTCGCCCACGCGCCGTCGGTCGCTCCTCGCGGCCGCGCGGGAGCCGGCGTGCCGGTTGCGGAGCATCGCGACAGCAACCGTTGCCCACGCCGGCCGACAAGCTTCCCTTGACGGCCGAAGGGACCGGCCCCGCTACACTCCCGAGATCGCGAGCCAACCCATCGAAACCCACTCGACAAAACACACACAACCCACACCAACACACACAAAGGGGGGCCGTTTCCCTCGGCCGCCAGGCCGAGTGCGAGACCGCGCAAACCGGACTCGTGCGAAAAACGGGCAGCACAACCAGCCAGCGGTCGAGCAGGGGTCGCCAGGGGGCACCCCTGGCTAGGGTTGGTGGAAAGCGCGGCCGTGGACCGTCCGACCACTGGCAGGCAGAATAAGCGTGAGCAACGCGAACGCTTAGACCCCCTGGAACGCATCAACCCTAGCCAGGGGTCACGAGGCCGCAGCCGACTGACCCCTGGCGACCCGAAACGGCTGGGGGGCAACAACATACACACACAGGGCCTGGTCCGGCTGCGCGCTCCGCCCCGGCCCACCGCTGGCCCCACTTATGGACCGAGCTTTGGACTCGGTGCTAGTACCCATCGCGACCGGCCTTCGCCTCGTCAGATTGCTCGGAGGAATAGTCGCAGAATTCAACCGGGGGTCACTCGCCGATCGCAAGACGCCGCGGAAGCGGCGACGAACAATCGACGCGGGAGAGGGGATTTGTGGTTCGGTGTGATCGAAGGGTTGGCCTCTGGATGCGATCAAATCGTGGCGATGCGATTTCGTCAATCGATTTCACTTGCGCATGTTGCGTGGCGGCATATTCTGCCGTCATGCGCAACCCGAATTCTCCCGAAGATCCTGAGCAATGCGACGACCCGTACGCGAGCGCGCTTCCTCGGTTGTTCGATGATCACCCAGCGACGTCCCCAATCGGCATCCACGTGCGCCAGGGGGACGCTCAACTTCGCCTGAGGCAACTTGAGGATGCAGAAGCGATGATTCGCCAACAAGAAGTGCTCAACGCGGCCATCACTGATCGAATCGAGCGGATGCGAGCGGATCACGATCTCAACATGGACTACCTGCTGCGCTTCGGCGTCACCGCTTCCGAGCGGGCAGTCTTCCGAGAAGTTTTAAAGGCAGTCGCTCAGGACGGCGGTCTCAGCTTGCGCGAAGCGGCCCAATTGGCCCATGCCCGCCGCCTAGCCAATGCGGCTGAATGAAGTGGCGCTGCGGCAGTCGGCCGATTCAGCGAAACGGAACGTCGGTGCTGGACTTCGGCTGCTGTCCCTGCGATCCAGGGACCGTAGTGGTGACTACAATCGGGGGGGACTGCAAAAGCAGCCGCCGGCATTCCGCGATTTCCCGATCGGCTGCGTCAGCAGTGAGGAAGAACTCGGATTCGTAGTTCTTTGCCAGCAGATCTTCGACTCGGGCCTTCATGTCGCGCGTGTCGTAGATCGGAAGATGTTCGATCGCGATCTGATGCACGCCCGGATTATTGGCGAACATGGCGAACGCCTCGCCTGTACGCAGTTGGCGGATGCGCTTGCCCCAATCGAGCGACCACTCCTCAAACGACTGGTACGTCACGTTGGTGACCTCTTCAAATGTATCGTGAATCGGTACGTTCGCCTGACTCTGTCCTCGCGTTTCGGCATCGCCTTTCGACGACGTCCGACCGGTCGCACGAGAATTCTGATCGCCATGTCCCCGACTTCGCGTGGGGTCCGAATGTCCGGGGATCATCGTCTCTCCCGTCGACTGGTTGTAGCCGATCGTATCTTGATCCGATGTGCCGTGCGATTTGTTCGTTGACGACGAGACGCTATCGAGCCACTCCTTGCGGTAGCCGACGATGAGTTGCTTCCGACTCGTGCGCATGTCCTTGATTCGCATGGAATCAAACGTCAGTTTGGCCAGCTCGTCCGCCACCAGATCGGCATCTCGGGCGCTGTTGGTGAACATCAACCGGCTCCGCGCCTGCCAGATCATCTGCGTCAGATCGACGTCCTCCAGTTCCAATTGCGAAAACGATTGATGCGCCAGAATCAACCGCAATCCCATCTGGCGGACCGTGGGGAGTGCGTCCTCGATGTCGACTCCGACGTATTTCTGGAACTCATCCATGACGACATACGTCGGATCGACGGCGCTTCGCCCGTCCCGCGTGGACATTCGATTGGCGGTCTCGACGATCTCGTTGAGGACAAGGCTGCCGATGGTGTCGGAAATGAATCCTGGGATCTTCCCGTACTTTGCCAGGTTGACGATTACCACCTTGCGCTCGCGAATGAACCGTTCGCAGTCGAACAACCCCGTCCGTGCGCCAAACATTCGGCGGAGATTGACCGACTCGAAGAACGGGTCAAGTCGGTTGCGGGCCGATTCCAGGATCCGGGTCGCCTCACTGCCCCGCGCCTGGAGGATGTCCTGCCATTGGAAGCGGATGTCGCCCGGTATTTTGTGGAGGATCGCTTCGTGTTCCGGCTGGCCTGGGTGCAACAAGTACCGGCACATGGCGATCGGATACCCCAGCATGGCGGCAGCGCAGAACGCCTTGTATGTCCACTGCAACAGCCGGGGCTGTTGGCTCACATCCTGCGCCGCCCAGGCCCGCAGCACAATGTCGACGGACCGCATCGTCTGGTAGTAGCGACTCGCTTCCGTGGTGTGCGTCAATGGATTGAAGGGGAGTACATAGTTTTCGTTGGCCGGTTCGATGTAGACGAGCCGATCACGCACGTGCTGAGGGCAGAATCGCGGGTGCGCGATGAACCGCAGCAGGTCCCGCGACAGATTGCCCATTGGGTCGATCAGGAACAGGCAGCACTTCTCGGTCCCCGGCTGCATCAGCAGTGGTTGCACCATCGACAAGAGCGCCGTGCTCTTGCCACTCCCTGTGGCGCCGATCAAATGGAAGTGCGTGCGAAACAGTTCCGGATCGAGGTACACCCGTTCGTCGTTTGCCAGGTCGCTGCCAAGTAGAATGGGAATCATATCTGACGAAACGCGCGGATCGCGCGCTCCTCCTCATGGGCCAGGTCGGACAAAAGAGAACCCTTGATTTCGTCCGCGAAGTCGGACGTCTCGATCGAATCTCGCTCACCCCGATAGTACTCACGCAGACTCTTCAAGCTGTCGAACTGCCCCTTCTTGCGACCGACCGACTCGACCACAGCCGAAATCATCGCCTTCAGCTCCTGTCCCCGACGTTCGACTTCCTCTGCAGTAAATCCATCCGCGAGGTACCGCTCGAAATAGTCGCGCAACTGCTTCGCCGTCAGCTTGTCACGCAGGACCGATCGATTCCTGTCGTACAATAACTGACAGTCAAGGCGGACCCCCTCGCGACGTCGTTGATCGGCGATTCGCTGAGCCGCTTCCGCTCGGCTCCTTTGTTCGGCCTCCTGTTGCTGGCGTTCGCGGTCTGGAGCGAGTCGTTCGTCTTCCGCTTGAAGCTGTCTTCGTCGCTCGGCGTCAGCAATTCGTTGACGCCTGTCGGTTCTGGCGCGTCGCGCTTTGCCAATTCGTTTAAGAACCGATTGAACAAGCGCTCCCACCGAATGCCGCCAGGACCACAACCCGACAGGTAAACTGATCAGGGAGATGGCCAGGCACCAGGAGGCAGCAAGCAACCCCCGCAGCAAAACTCCGACAACCTCCACGCCGTCGGTCGGTCGCACCAGCCATACTTTGCAACCGACATACAGAAAGAACACCGTGAGCGCGGCGCGGTGTGTCCAGAGTCGGAGCCGCGGTTCAACAGCGATCACGCGCTCGCCGATGAACAGCAGGATGAGCAATGCGAAAACAGACGAACAGACGTCGGGCCCCTCGACGACGATCTCGAGTACCGTCTGAATGCGGTCCCAGGCGTGCCGTATCAGTGGTGCGAGGGAACCGAGCGCAAGTCCCGTTCGCCAGAGAGTCAAGGACATGGCCGCGCTCAGTGGGAGCGGGATGAAAAGTTGCGAACGAACAGCGGCACATCCGCGGCGGTCAACTGTCCCTTGTCCAGGGCGTCGCGGACGCGCCAGAAGACGAAATTGTAGAGGTCGTCGTCCACCAGAAGGTTCGACTCGAACCCCGATTGACTCAGTCCCAGCGACTTGTCAAATCCTTCGTATTCAAATGCGATCGTGAATTGACCCGTGGCTCCCGCGAGGGGAACGATCACATTTGCCTTGAGCGCGGATTGAAAGAGCTGTCGGCAGTCTTCTGCGTCATCGGGCCGATGCGACAAACGTCGCATCTCGGGATAGTTCGACGGATCGACCTGGGGCACCAATCGCCCCTGCTGGCGGAGCTGCTGGTTATGGAGAATCCATGACGGGAGTGATCGAAGGCCACCGGCCGGAAATCCAGCATAATGACACAGGATTGCAACGTACGGATGGGCCGTGGCATACGTAACAGCATCGTCGACCGCTACGTCCCCATTGGACATGCGAACGTGCGCCACGAGCAATGATTCCCAACGACGGCGGTCAGGTGGATAACAAAAGAGAAACGCGTGCCGACTGGGGTCTGCGCCGTTCAAGTGTTGATGTTCGGCGTACGGCTTCGATTGGCGAATCCAAAGTGGAAGTGCGGCGCGCAGTACAGCGGCGAGTTCCGGAGACATCGGTGTAATGGTGGCCGCGTGGTCGAACGCCGTCTGCGGTTGATCAATCCGAACTGGAGTACGCCGGTTCGAAGACCCGAGATAGCCAGCGACGACAGCTTGAAGTCCCTGTTGTACATGCGGCAGCGGCAGACTGGGCCACTCAGCCGGCAAGTAACGGCGACCCTCAATCGATAGTCCCTGCGCCAGAAGCTGCTCGGCGAGACGGGCAGGAGTGCATCCCGACCTGTGGACGAGTTCGTCGTAGAGATCCAGCAATGTCCGCTGTCCGTCCGCATCAATCACCGTGTCCAGGCTCTCAACCAGCAGAATCTCATCCGGTTCCCGAGAGGCGCGTTCGATTCGGGCGCGATGGGAAACGTTCGTCAGTGACTTGAAGTACGTGCGATCGGATTCGACTTCCTGAAGAATCTGGTCCAGGATTCCTGGGGCGCCAGGTCGCCCGAGAATCGCATCCGCGATCCGGCAGCGGCGTCTGCGCAATTCCTGCTCAAATCGAAGTTCGCCGGCACGCTGAATCCGCGGAAACAGGCGCCGTTCGATCATCTGCCGTTCACTTTCGGTCAACCAGCGCCGCGGGCTGAGACGGGCGCGGAGCGAAAGAAGAGTACGGTAGTGAAACTGGCGCGGCTGCCTTGCGTTTCGCAGGATCCGAGCCGTGTCCTGCAATTCGTCGGCATGGCGCGTTGTCCAGTCGACCGGCGCGATCCATTCTGTTCGTAATGTTAGCCAGTTGGTACGGAGTGCCTCGAGTGTGCCGACCGCGGCGTCCGGTCCGGATTCAGCTTGGGTGAGTCGTCGCAAATTCTGAATTCGCCGGCGGATCTCGGCAGTCGCAGTCTGGATCGGGCGATCTAGATCGAGTGCGTCACTTTTCCATTGTCCGTCATCGTGAGCCAGATCGTCAGCGGTCAAGGCGAGTTTCGTGAGGGTTTCAACATCCCATCGGAATCGCAGAATGGGAGGACGGTAGTCCTGGAACCATTCGTCGAGGCAGATTGCCTCGTGAGTCAGATGTGCCTGATCGAGGAGTTCCAATTGCGATGTGTGATGCCCATGCGTCGTACACAGATGCTCAATGACAGTCCTGTGGAAGCCACGTTCGTAGTGGTCCCAGATTTCAGGGAAGGGATATCTCAGTACTGTCGCACCGAGAGAATCGACCTGCGAGGGAACGAATTTGTAGTGAGTCGGCCGGAGTTCCATGATAATGACCTTGCGGTTAGAGTTGGCCGCGTCCAGTGGAGCCAAGTTCAACGAAGTCCTTGAAACGATCTCCGAGATGGATGCCAGCCATGGTGAACAGCCGCGGAAACAATGCCTCGACGACGACACGGATCAGTCCGTCAACCGTCGAGCAGTCAGCTTGGCCGTTCGTCTGGTCGGCCAGAAGCAAAGACCAGACTCGATCACTGGAGGACACGGAAAACGAGGTGCCGTCCGGCCGGGTTTCATCAATTGGCTGCGAGTTGGCCATGTCACCAGCGAGTTTGCAGACCAGTCCCGCAGCGGTCGCCCGCACGACTTGCTGCTGTTTTGTCGTGACGGATCGGGTCCGGTCGCCCAACGAGATTTCCGCGCCGATCAGGAGGACATTGACTCGAGGATGTTGAATGTTCCGCTGTTGGGCGACATCGTGAATCAACTTGATGGCCGGATCGAGCGCGCCACCGCTGGTTCCGCCGCAGCCGCCGATGATCCAGAAGTCAACCGCTTCCCGCGGGGGGACACAACAAGGCAACTCGGGATCAGAACGCCCGAAATCCACGACGTGGCTGCCAAGGGTGAAACGCAACTGCTCATAGGTTTCGACAGTACAGAACAGATCGAATCCCCGCTTG